>JAJRTY010000153.1 GCA_024278055.1 Alphaproteobacteria bacterium
CAAACTGGTCACCGCGGCCTACGATTTCAGATATGTAACAATCTCGATTGCGGTTGGTACCGTGCTGGTTGTGGTTGTCGGCTTGATTCAAGGTGGCAAGGTTGGCTTTGTATTTTTCCCCTCTGCCGAAGCCGAAAGCCTTTCCGGTCGGGTGGTGTTCAATGCCGGAATTCCAGAAAGCGAAGCAATTAGTGCGGTAAAACGCATTGAAGCGGCATTAAAAACCACCGAGCAGGAATTGACCGGCGGCAAAGAACAATTGGTTGTTGCATCATTTGTCACGCTTGGTGCTGCCGGTCGTAATAGTGGTGATAATCTTGCTTCTATTCGCGTTCAACTGACAACATCGGAATCCAGATCGGTGAGGACACCGGAGTTTATTCGCGCCTGGCGCAAGAGCATTCCCAAGATTGCCGGTGTGCGCCGGGTTTCGATTTTTGAGCATCGCGGCGGCCCTCCCGGACGTGACGTGGATATCCAGTTGCAAGGTGCCAATGCGCCGGTACTTAAAGCTGCGGCGACCGAGATCATTGAGATTGTCAGCGGCATTGATGGCGTTTCCGGGGTGGCCGATGATCTGCCCTATGGCAAACCGGAGCTGATAATGGAACTGCTGCCGCGTGGTGCGGCACTCGGGCTGTCGATGGATGATATTGGCAAGCAGGTGCGTGATGCCTTTCAAGGTGTGACCCCGCGCCGGTTTGCTGAAGGCGATGACGAGGTCTCAATCACAATTTCCCAGGTGATGCGCAACAAAGGGGCCGCCGCATTGCGTGAATTTGAGCTGAAAACTCCCGGCGGCGAGTTTATTCCCCTGTCGGAGGCGGTGAAAATTACCGAACGACAGGGTTTTGCGGCGATCGACCGTGAAAACGGCAAGGCAAAAGTTTCAGTTACCGGCGATATTGATACCAACATCAACACCACCGAAAAGGTGATCGATATCCTTGAGGCGTCCGGTCTTCCTGCCATCGCGACAAAATATGGCATCAGCTACAAATTTGGCGGCCGCAACGAGGAACGCAAGAAGGCTTTTGCAGATCTCGGCATTGGCTCGATTATTGCACTGGCGGTGATTTATATTATTCTGGCCTGGGTTTTTGCCAGCTACTGGAAGCCTATTGCGGTCATGCTGATCATTCCATTTGGCATTGTTGGCGCGGTGTTTGGCCACTGGGTTCTGGGCTATAAGCTTACCATGCTTTCGATGGCGGGGCTTTTGGGTCTTGCCGGAATTCTGGTCAATGATTCAATTATTCTGGTCAGTCGCATGGATGAGCGGCTTAAATTTGGCGAAGATACAAGAACCGCATCGATTGGTGCCAGCCGTGATCGCCTGCGTGCGGTCTTGCTGACCTCGCTGACGACTATTGGTGGCTTGTTGCCGCTGCTTTACGAAAAGAGCCTGCAGGCACAATTCCTGCTGCCAATGGCGATTACCATCGTGTTTGGTCTCGCCATGGCAACCCTGCTGGTGCTGTTTTTGGTGCCCGCCCTGATGGCGGTTGGTGAAGATATTGGCTGGGTGTTGAAATCTCTCTATGGGCGCAAGCCGCCGCATGGGGAGCAATTTCCAACGGCTGCCGAATAGATGAAATTTGGAAAATTCACTTAGGGCCAGGACCCTAAGTTCATGCCATCAATTTTTGGCGCACAACTTTAGTTCCTTGCTGGCCCGCCCATTTTCCAGTGCGTATAGAGATTTACCGTTGTCCCATATTTCTATCCAACCAGACTGCCCTTTATAGGCGGGGAGCGGGCTGTTTTTTTCATCGAAAAGAATTGCAATAACGAAATCCGACGGTGTGTCATTTCCAAAAAACGAGTAGGAGGTCAGCACATTCTCATAGCTTTTTGGATCTCTTTCAACGGTTGCTGTTCCGTCTTTATTGATGGTAATTGCGTAGCCACCGCCTGAATCCTTGCAATTGGCTGCGTAATATCCAGAACCGCGTTCTCCGGCCAGTGCCGGGCTGCTGATCATTACGATAAGGGTGAAAGCTGAAACTAATTTGCTGATCATTAATTTTCTCCGGTTTTTGAGAACTACACTAATATTGTCTTGCCGAAACCGCTAGACTGATTTGGTGGCAAAATTTTGACTGCGGTTGATAACGGGTCACGAGGAATAACGACGATGATTTTGTTTCAAAATTTTTGTGTTTCATCCGATTGATTGAGAAAAGACTTTAGCTCCTGATTTTCCTGGCGTAGCTCGATAATCTGGCGCTGCAATTGTGACAAATGCGGCTCAAGTTCCTGCAAAGTCAGGCGTTGTGGAATGTGTTGCGGGCAGTTCCAGTCAAAGGCTTCAATCGCAATCACCACCGCACGTTCTGGCAGGCCACGATAGCCCTTTATTTGCAGCTTGGCGAGCAGTTCCGGGTCGTCCTTTTTATCAATCAATTTTGCCCGACCCCATATTTTTATACGTTTCCGGTTGGGGTAATCCATTAGGATCAGCGATATTTTGTCGATTTCACTGAGGTTTCCGGTGCTGATATATTGCTGGTTGCCGCGAAAATCCGCATAGGCGATGGTGCTTTCGTCCAATACTTTTAGGAAACCAACCGGTCCGCCGCGAAACTGCACATAAGGCCAGCCGGTTTGAGAAACTGTTGCCTGATAAAAGCCGTCCCGGGCGCTGATGAATGCGGCTTCCGCCTGACCCAATGTGTCGCTGCGGTCGGCATCGGCTGTAAAAAATTCTTCGTAAAGGTCTGCAACCCCCTGCTGGCGTTGAATTTTACGAACTGCCGGAGTGAATGCAATTTCTGCGGATGCACGGGCCATGTTAATGCCTTTGGATAATTCAGTGTTTGGCGACCATAACACCAGGTGGCAGCATAATGTTGAAATTTTTCCGCAACTGCCGGTCAAGCTGTGGCGCTATGTGGGAAGGAAAATAACCATTAAGAATACGTCGTTTTTCATTGATGGCGAGGTTGATAATATCCGGTTTCTCCGCCTCCACCCATTCTTTCGGACTCATGCGATTGCCAATGACCGGGTAAATATATTCACTCTCCATCAACGACAGGGTTTGTCCGTGGCCAAGATAATGTACCGGGCCTTCTGTGCAGACATTACGCATCGTTTCCACTGAAAGGGTCTCTGTGTTCACATCAATACCGCGTACACAGCGCAACACCTGTCCCAGCATATCATTATCAATGATCAGGCTCTCATGGCAAAATCCCATCAGCGATCCATGCATGCCGGCGGCTTCATAAATCATGTTGCTGCCGGCAAGACCGGCCATCGCGGTTGTTATGCCTTTTTCATAGCCGGACTGGATATCCGGCATTTTTGCATCACTCATTCCAGCCGGAGATCCACAGGGCAGATCATAGTGAATGGCCATTTGTCCGCATGCGGCGGTCAGCAGGGATTGTTCGCCTGAACCACCGGACATTGCGCCGGTGCGAAGATCAGAGACAAACGGCCAGGCGCCAAGCAGGGCCGGATGGCCCGGAGCAATGGCGTTGACATAAACCAGACCGGCAAGCACTTCGGCTATTGCCTGAACAACCGACCCGGCAATAGCGGCGGGAGAAGTTGCCCCGGCCTGACCGGCTGACAAGAGTAAAATTGGAATCCCGGCTTTGACGCAGCCCTCCAGCACATCACAGGCATCTTCGGCAAAGCGCAAGGGCGGAACCACAAAACAGCTTGAGATCGAAACAAATGGCCGGTCGCGAAAGGCCTGTTCGCCGCCGGCAATCTGGTAGATCATCTCGACCACCGGTGCGACATTTTCCTTGAATGATATGCTGGTGCCGATATGTTTTTGAGTGCCTGAAATGCAGGCATAAAGCGTGTTTATGTCGAGATCGAGCGGGTCGATCATATCGCGCGCCACCATCGGCCGCTGGAAAAAATGGATGTTGTCCTGCACATCGACAATGCGTGCAGCGTCATAAATATCCTGCAAATAGCTTTCGCGGTATTCATTTTTTTCGACATCAACCACATGCACCGCTGCCCCGGCAGTCCCGAAATGTACCTTCGATCCCTGCGGGTGAATGTCATGTTTGGGGTCGCGCCCGCATAAAATGAAATCGCGATTGGCATTGGCGATGGTATCTTCAACCAGCTGCCGTGGAAATTTCAGGCGCTCGTCTTTGTCGTAATTTGCCCCGACACTGGTGCAGCGTTCAATGCATCCGGGGGTTGCCAGCGAAAGGCCGATATTTTCCAGCACGTCGAGCGCAGCTTCGTGGATCTGCAAAATTTCCAACCGGGATAAAGGCTTATAACGACCACCTTCAAGTCCCATCCGAACCGGCTTGACTGCCTCTGCCAAGGGTGCTGCCCGCATTGCGTGGCGTGCTGAGC
>JAJRTY010000154.1 GCA_024278055.1 Alphaproteobacteria bacterium
CGGGCTGAAAAGTCTGGCGACAAATGGGTTATCAATGGTCACAAGTGGTATATTTCAGCCGCCGGGGTTGCTGAACATTTTATTCTGGTGGCGCGTACTTCTGATGATCCTCGCAAGGGTTTGACCGCGTTTTTGTTTCACCGTGATGCCCCCGGCTGGCACATTGTGCGGCGCATTGAGAACATGGGGCCGGATGAGCATGGTGGTGTGTGCGAGTTGAAGTTTGAGGGCTTGGAAATTCCCGATGAAAACCGCTTGATGAATGTGGGGGATGGCATGAAGCTTACCCAGATCAGGTTAGGCCCGGCGCGGCTTACCCATTGTATGCGCTGGCTTGGGCTGGCCAAGCGGTCGATGGAGATTGCCGGGGAATATATTGAAAACCGTGAGGCTTTCGGCTCCAGGCTCAGTGCGCGCGAATCGATCCAGATCATGCTCGGCGATGTGGCTCATGATATTCAGATCGGCCGCTTGCTGGTGATGAATGCGGCATGGAAACTGGACCAGGGCGATTTTGCCCGCCAGGAAGTTTCCATGGCTAAAATCCATGTGGCCGATACGCTGCACAAGGCTGTGGATACGGCCATTCAGCTGTGTGGTGCCAAGGGCTATTCCAAGGATACGGTGCTTGAATGGATATATCGCTATGCCCGGTGCGCGCGGCTGGTGGATGGGGCATCAGAAGTTCACAAAATGGTGCTGGCCCGTAATTATGCCAAGAAAGGTACTGATTTCTGGCAATGGGGGGTGTAGTCTAAAAGCGTTATTCACATTCGCGATTTGACGAGGTGCGCATTATACGTCAGTATTACTGACATATAATTTATTGACAACCGCCCAGGTGTATTGAAATGAAGCTTGCAGACGTCAGTCTTGATGACAAATACGATCTGAAGTGTCCCCGCACTTACATGAGCGGAACTCAAGCCCTGATACGCCTTTGCCTGATGCAGCACGAGCGCGACAAGCTCGAAGGTCTCAATACAGCAGGCTATATTACTGGCTATCGCGGATCGCCGGTAGGCGGCGTTGATCAGCAGTTTGAACGTGCAGCTCCCTATCTTGAGCCACGCAATATCAAATTTGAAGCCGGGTTGAATGAAGATCTGGCCGCTACCGCCATCTGGGGCACGCAGCAGGCGGAAATGCGCGGGGAAGGCCTTTATGATGGTGTGTTTTCCCTGTGGTATGGCAAGGGCCCGGGCGTTGATCGATCCGGCGATGTTTTCCGCCACGGCAATCTGGCGGGCACCTCCCCCAACGGTGGTGTGCTGGTGTTGATGGGCGATGATCACACGTGTGAAAGTTCGACCACGGCGCATCAATCCGAATTTGCGCTTGTAGACGCAATGATTCCCATCCTCAATCCCGCCGGCGTTCAGGAGCTGATTGACTACGGGCTTTATGGCTGGGCGATGTCGCGTTATTCGGGCTGCTGGATCGGACTTAAGGCGGTGAAAGACACGATTGAGGTGACCGGTACCATTGATGCTTCCTTGGGCCGCCTTAAAATCAAACAACCCAAAGATTTTTTGCTGCCTGAAGGCGGTTTAAGTATTCGAACCTTTGATCCGCCGCTGGAGCAGGAGGCGCGATTGCACGATTATAAACGCTATGCGGTGCAGGCATTTACGCGCGCCAACGGGCTGGACAGGGAGATTTTTGCCGGAGGGAAGACGCCAAGAATCGGTGTGGTCAGTGCCGGCAAGAGTTATCTTGATGTGCGTCAGGCGCTGGATCAGTTGGGTATTGACGAGGTCGAAGCCGCCAATCTCGGGTTAAAACTATTCAAGATCGCCATGACGTGGCCGCTGGAGCCGGAAGGGGTTGGAAAGTTTGCCCGCAACCTTGATCTGATCATTGTGGTTGAGGAAAAAAGATCGCTGATTGAAACGCAGTTGCGTGAACAGCTTTATGGTCAGAAAAATGCACCCGTGATCATCGGCAAGATGGATGAGAAAAACGCACCGCTGTTTCGCGCCAAAGCCGCACTTGATCCTAATGAAATTGCGCTGACCATCGGCTCGCGCCTGTTAAAACGCCACCGTAATAAAAATCTTGAAGCCCGCGTGACCGCTCTTAAGGACGCGCAAAAACGCAGCCGCAATGCTGAATCTCTTGGCAAACGCAAACCGTTTTTCTGTGCCGGGTGCCCGCATAATTCATCCACTGTCATACCCGAAGATGCCCGCGCTTATGCCGGTATCGGCTGTCACTGGATGGTGCAGGTCATGGACCGAAAAACCGAAGGCTATACGCACATGGGCGGCGAAGGGGCCAACTGGATTGGAGAAGCGCCATTTTCCACCCGCAAACATATGTTTCAAAACCTTGGTGACGGCACCTACAATCATTCCGGCTTGCAGGCTATTCGCGCAGCCCTGGCAGCGAATGTGACGATTACCTACAAAATTCTATACAATGATGCCGTGGCGATGACCGGCGGGCAATCCAATGATGGTGGGCTGACGGCGCATGAAATTGCGCGGCAGGTTTCAGCATTCGGCGTTGAGCGCATCACGCTGGTTACTAATGAACGAGAAAAATACCATGATGCCGGTCCGCTGCCTGCGGGTACGGAAATTTGTGAACGCGACGATCTGGCCCGCATCCAGCGCGAATATATGGATGTCGAGGGCGTTAGCGTTATTTTATACGACCAGACGTGTGCGGCAGAAAAACGACGGCGGCGCAAACGCGGGCAGTTTCCTGACCCGGCCAAACGGGTGTTCATCAATGAACTGGTCTGTGAGGGCTGTGGGGATTGCGGGTTGCAGTCAAATTGCGTGGCAATTGCGCCGGTGGAAACCGAATTTGGCCGCAAGCGAACCATTGATCAATCGTCTTGCAACAAAGACTTTTCCTGTATCAATGGTCTGTGCCCAAGCTTTATTGTGGTTGAGGGCGGGGTCTATAAAGGTGCTGTTCAACAGTCAAAGACCGGCGGGGCGATTGCCAGACCGCGCCCGGATGTCAGTTCATTGCCAGCGCCGGCTTTTGCGGGTGATGCAACTCTTTACAGTGCAGTAGTGACCGGTGTTGGTGGTACGGGAGTTGTTACCATCGGTGCGCTTATCGGCATGGCGGCCCACCTTGAGGGCAAGGGTTGCGGTGTCCTGGATATGACCGGGCTTGCACAAAAAGGCGGCTCTGTGGTGTCGCACATTCGCATTTCCAAAGCTCCTGAAAATATACAAAGTGTGCGCTTGAGTGCCGGTTCGGCAGATCTTGTTTTGGGTTGTGATATTATGGGAGCGGGGTCGGACACCGTTCTGGGCCTGATGGACAAGGATAAAACCGTCTGTGTAGCCAATGCCCATGAGATTTATCCCGGAGAATTTACCGAAGATTCTGATTACAGAATGCCAACCGACATGTTGCGCCTGGCTATTCAGTCCCATGTGATGCCGGACGGATTTGATTTTATTGAAGCCACTGAAATGGCAACAGCCCTCACCGGTGACGCTATTGCCACCAATCTGTTTATGTTGGGGTATGCGATGCAAAAGGGATACTTGCCGCTGGGAGCAAAATCTCTGGAACGCGCTATTGAACTCAACGGGGTGGCGGTTGAGATGA
>JAJRTY010000155.1 GCA_024278055.1 Alphaproteobacteria bacterium
CCGCTCACTGTGTTTTTGATCAATGGGGTCAAGCTTCAGGGCGTCATTACCTGGTTCGATAATTTTTGCGTGCTTTTACGCAGGGATGGCCACTCTCAACTTGTGTATAAACATGCGATTTCCACTATAATGCCATCACAACCAGTCCAGCTATTTGAGGATTCAGACGACGACTGAGTATAGTCATACCAGCGATTTGCATGATACCACCGGGAATTCACCTCCGGTGGCGGGTGAAAATAATCCAGGCGGCATCCTTAGAGCCGATGCGAAGACGCGTGCGCTGGTCATTCTTCCCGATTTCCGTTCAAATTCCAGGCGCGAAGGCTCGTCCGAGAATGCTGTGGGTGGCAAAGCTCCCTTGCGCTCTGCCGAAGTCAGGCTGGAAGAAGCCGTCGGACTGGCTCTGGCCATTGATCTTGAGATTGCAGAAACCCTTATTGTTCCCCTCAACAGGCCGCGACCGGCAACGCTGTTTGGCACTGGAAAAGTTGAAGAAATCAAAGGGTTGATTGCAGCCCGTGATGTTATTCTGGTAATCATTGATCATGCTTTAAGCCCGATACAGCAGCGAAACCTCGAACGCGCCTGGGAGTGCAAGGTGCTGGACCGAACCGGTCTGATCCTGGAGATATTCAGCCTGCGGGCGCAAACCAGGGAAGGGCGCCTGCAAGTGCAACTTGCCCATCTGGAATATGAGAAAAGCCGGCTGGTGCGCTCGTGGACACATCTGGAGCGCCAGCGCGGTGGTTTGGGAACAGTTGGGGGGCCGGGAGAAACCCAGATTGAATCAGATCGCCGCCAGATTCAGGACAAGATTACAAAAATCAAGAAGCAGCTTGAAACCGTTATCCGTACACGCGGCCTGCACCGGCAATCTCGCAAGAAAGTACCATACCCCATTGTCGCTCTGGTGGGATATACCAACGCCGGTAAATCGACCCTGTTTAACAAGCTTGCCGGGGCCGATGTCATGGTGGCTGATATGTTGTTCGCCACACTTGATCCAACGATGCGCGAAATCAGGCTGACAAATGGCCAACGTATCATTGTGTCCGATACTGTCGGTTTCATCTCGCAACTGCCCACGCATCTGGTTGCCGCTTTTCGCGCCACGCTGGAGGAAGTTTTAGATGCCGATCTGATTATTCATGTGCGCGATATCGCGGCTGAAGAAACCCAGGCCCAGGCACAAGATGTGGAACAGGTTCTGGAAACATTGGGGGTTGGCAGGGATAACAGTGACCGGCAGTTGATTGAAGTGTGGAACAAGATTGACCTTGTGGACCCGCAGGACCGCGATACGATCATTGAGCAATCGATTAGAAACGATCAAACAGTTTGCGTTTCCGCCCAGACAGGTGAGGGGATGGACAGTCTTGTTGAGCTGATTGACAGGCAATTGTCCCGGCATCATTCAGAGATCAACATCAAACTCGATGCGCCCGATGGCAAGACCCTGCACTGGATTCATCAAAATTGTGACGTTTTACATCGTCATGACCATAGTGATGGTTCAGTGGAATTGAAGCTCAGGGTTGCACCGGAAAAACAGGCCGGACTGGATCGGATTCTGAGCCAGGCCCACATTAATGCTGACGATGGCTAGAGTGCGATTGCTCAAGCAGGACCGAACCCATTCCCCGCACCGTCCCGGCCTTGAGCCACTACTGTCCGGTTAAATTCCAATCTACCTCCCTCCCCCTTGTGGGGAGGGATTGAGGGTGGGGGTTAAAATTGAGGGTGGGGGTTAAAGATGTCATGTATGTGCCCGGCACATTCATAAAAACATTAACAAACAACAGCTTACAAGAACTCACGCATAAGAGAACCCCCACCCCAATCCCTCCCCACAAGGAGGAGGGGCTCGATAAATCTTTCATTTGCCAATTATATCGAATTTTTCAAATTCGACCTATCGTGTTGAAAACAAACCTGAACATTCCATCGATTACCGTTTAACCGGACAGTAGTGGTCTTGAGCGGGGATCTGCTGGCACCCCGTTGAGCACTAACAGGTCCCGGCTCAAGGCCGGGACGGTGCGGATGATCCTGAGTAAGCTGATCTCGCTCTAATTATTCTTTTTGTTTTGCCTGTTGCCACACTTCTTCCATATGCTCCAGCGAGGTATCGCAAAGCTCGACACCGGAATTAACGATGGTCTGTTCCATTTTGCCAAACCGGCTGGTGAACTTCCGATTGGTTGATCGCAGAGCAACTTCCGGGTTGATATTGAGATGACGGGCAAGGTTGGTGACTGCAAACAACAGATCTCCGACTTCATCCTCCAATGCTTTTGAATGTCCTGGCGTATTCATCTCGGTTCGAACTTCTTCAAGCTCCTCCAGAACCTTGTTAAAAACAGGTGAGGGCTCCTTCCAGTCAAAGCCAACACGGGCGGCTTTTTCCTGGAGCTTTATTGCCCGTGTCATTGGTGGCAGGGTTACCGGCACACCCGACAAGGCACTCATGGTTTCAGGCATCTCCTGATCCTTGGTTTTGTGACGTTTTTCTTCACTTTTGATAGTTTCCCACATGCCTTTGACCTGGCCGAGGCTACGCTGGCTGTCGTCGCCAAAGACGTGCGGATGGCGGCGGATCATCTTGGCGCAGATGGCGGCGACCACATCGGCAAATGAAAATTTACCAATCTCCTCAGCCATTTGCGCGTGATAGACAACCTGTAACAGTAAATCCCCCAACTCATCACACAGGTCATCAAAGTCTTGTCGTTCAATGGCATCTTCGACCTCATAAGCTTCCTCGATAGTGTAAGGCGCAATGGTGCTGAAATCCTGCTCAAGATCCCACGGACAGCCGGTTTCAGGCGTCCTCAAGGCTCGCATAATGGCCAGCAGTGCGGGCATGTCGCGGCTGTGAATATCTGTGTCCTGCGGTTTGTTTTTCTTGTTTTCTGACATGCCTTTGCTGCCCTTGTGTTTATTCGAATTTCCTCAATTTAATTATTGCGCGAATTTGGAGCCTGTGTCTTTAGTCAAATTGCCCTCAGAAAAAGGAATAAAAACTCATGGCGATAGAAATATGGATAGCTTTTGCCATCACCAGTGCGATCATGTTGTCCATTCCCGGGCCAACGGTGATCTTGATTGTCAGCTATATAGTCGGCAAGGGAGCCAGAACGGCATGGGCAACAGCGCCCGGCGTTGTTCTGGGAGATTTTACCGCCATGACAATTTCTCTTGCCGGAGCAGGTGCTGTGCTGGCAGCGTCAGCCACATTGTTCACGGCCATGAAGCTGATTGGCGCAGCCTACCTGATCTGGCTCGGCATCAGGCTTTGGCGCGCAAAGCCAGATCTGTCAGCAATAGCATCGCCGCCAGATGCCACAGACAACAAGAAAATGTTCTGGAATTCATACATCGTAACGGCACTCAATCCCAAATCGATTGTATTCTTTGTAGCCTTCGTGCCGCAGTTCGTTGACGCTTCCAAACCACTTTTGCTGCAGTTCGCAATCCTGGAAACAACATTCCTCGCACTGGCAGCTCTCAACATCATTCTCTGGGCGGTGCTGGTGGGAAAAATGCGCAACCTGTTTGCACGACCGAAAATTCTCTCCCGGATGAACAAAGCGGGGGGCAGCTTCCTCATTGGAGCTGGTTTACTAACCGCCGTATCAAGGAACTAACACTTATAATTCACCCGACATCCACGCCAACACGATTCGCATAATATATATTATGGAAAATTATTCCATAATATATATGGTGTGGTTTGAGCTCATAATATATGTGGTGTGATCTAATTGAGTTCAAAGCTCATGCCGTCGTATGCCGGTTCTATGCCTGGTGGCAGCTCGGCGCTCAGGGTTTTGTAGTCTATGTCTACGTGCATGTTGGTGAGGACTGCGTGTTTTGGTTTCATGCGGGCAATCCAGGCGAGTGCGTCTTCGACGTTGAGGTGGCTGGGATGTGGGCGGTAGCGCAAGGCATCGATGATCCATACGTCGAGGCCCTGGACTGCCGAATGTGAATTTTTTGGCAGGTTGTGCAGGTCGGCTGAATAGGCCAGATTGCCAATTCTGAACCCCAGGGATGTTATACTGCCGTGCATCTGTTCAAACGGCAGCAGTGTGATGGTGCCGCCCGGCCCGTCTATGGTGACCGGCTGGTCCGCTGCTATCAGATGATTGGTCAATATGGGTGGATAGTCGCTGTCTGGTCGTGCCTTGAAGCAATAGCTGAACTTTTTTTCCATATAATCATACATGGTGACGTCCATATAGGTATCCACACGGCGCCTGCCGTTTATGGCCAGCGCACGCAAATCATCAATACCATGGGTGTGGTCAGCATGTTCGTGGGTGAAAACCACGCCATCGAGCCACCTGACCCCCAAATCTGTCAATTGCGCATGCATGTCGGGCGACGTGTCAATCAACACGCGGGTAACTTCATCTGGCGCACCAAAACGTTCAATCAGCAAGGAGCAGCGGCGGCGGCGGTTTTTAGGGTTGCTGGAATCGCACGCGCCCCAGTCACCGCCAACGCGCGGGACACCGCCGGACGAGCCGCAACCCAATATGGTGATTCTAGTACTCAATTGGTAAAACTCCCGGCGTAAGCAGGCGGTATGGGGACTTTGGTGAACAGCCGGAAAAAGTTCTCACTTGTCCGGGCAGCCAGTTGATCGAAGCTTAGCCCGCGCACTTCGGCCAGACATTGCGCTGTATGGCGCACATAAGAAGGCTCATTTGGCTTGCCGCGCATGGGAACCGGTGCGAGGTATGGTGCATCTGTCTCGACCAGTATGCGATCATCAGGCAGATCCTTGGCGATGGCGCGCAATTCTTCTGCTGATTTAAAAGTGATAACACCGGAAAAAGAGACATAGCCGCCAAGCTCAACACCGGTCATGGCCAGTTGGCGACCGGCGGTGAAGCAATGTAAAACAAAGGGGAAGGCGCCCTCGCCCGTTTCTTCGGTTAAAATATCGGCAGTATCCTGGTCGGCCTCGCGGGCATGAATTATCAGCGGCAAGCCGGTTTGACGCGCAGCATCGATATGGGTTCTGAAGCCTTGCGCCTGGGCTGCCGGAGTGCTGTTGTCATAGTGATAATCCAACCCGGCTTCGCCAATGCCGACAACCTTCGGGTGCTTTGAGATTGCGATAATTTCATTGGCAGTTACGTCAATCTCCTCATCAGCATTATGAGGGTGCGTGCCGATGGTGCAATAGACGTTATCATACGCTTCGGCAATGACGCGTATCTTGTCGAACTCGCGCACTCTGGTTGAAATTGTCACCATCAGGTCAACACCTGCCTCATGGCACCGCTCCAAAACCCCTTCAATGTTTTCTTGTAAGATATTGAAATCGAGATGACAATGGCTATCGACTAAAAGTGTTTTCATGCGTCTTTTCCCTAATGTTCGCGTTCCACATAGCGCGGGAAAATGGGTGACGGTCCAACAACATCATTGCCGTGAGGCAGGCGTCCACCCTGCCCCAGACAGGAAAAATCGCGGGCGTTTTGATCTATACTGAGCTGGTCCAGCATGCGGGCGGATGCCTCAGGCATGAAAGGCTGGGTCAGGATGGATATCTGCCGGATAACTTCGGCGGTGACATAGAGTACCGTACCCATGCGGGCCAGATCGGTTTTGCGCAAGGCCCAGGGCTCCTGGGAAGCAAAGTAGCGATTGGCATCCGCCACCACTGTCCAGATTTCACCCAGCACACTATGCAGGGCCTGCCTGTCCATATGGGGTTGTGTTGCCGCCAGCATGGCGTCGGCACGCGCCAGAATTTCTTCATCCTCGGGCGTGAAATCTCCAGGTGTTGGGATTTTTCCATCACAGTTTTTGGCAATCATCGACAGGGACCGCTGGGCCAGATTGCCAAAGTCATTGGCAAGGTCGGCATTGATGCGATTGACGATGGCGTCATGGCTGTAATTACCATCCTGGCCAAAGGGCACTTCACGAAGGAAGAAATAGCGCATCTGATCAACACCATAATGGTGCGCCATGGCGATGGGATCAATGACATTGCCGATGGATTTTGACATTTTCTCACCACGGTTAAACAAAAACCCGTGGGCAAAGATGCGTTTGGGCAATTCAATGCCGGCTGACATCAAAAACGCCGGCCAGTAGACGGCATGAAACCGCAGGATGTCTTTGCCGACAATGTGAACGTCAGCGGGCCAGAAGGTTTTGAAGTTTTCTGACGTTTCATCCGGAAAGCCCAGACCGGTAATATAATTGGTCAGGGCATCGACCCATACATACATAATGTGTTCGGGGGAGCCGGGCACCGGGATGCCCCAGTCAAAGGTTGTGCGCGACACAGACAAATCAAGCAGGCCGCTTTTAACGAAACTCATGACTTCATTGCGCCGTTGAGAGGGCAGAATAAAGTCGGGGTATTTTTCATAATGCGCAATCAGGCGGTCCTGATAGGCGGAAAGCCTGAAAAAATAGGTCTGTTCCTCGGTCCACTCAACCGGTGTTCCATTGGGGCCGAGACGAACGCCGTCAGGATTTACCGTGGTTTCTTCTTCGGCGTAAAAAGCTTCGTCACGCACGGAATACCATCCTGCATAAGTGTCGAGGTAAATGTCGCCATTGGCCTCCATACGCCTCCAGATTTCGCTGCACGACGCATAATGGCGCTGTTCAGTGGTGCGGATAAAATCATCATTTGAACAGTTGAGTTCACGCACCATATTTTCAAACAGGGCAACATTGCGATCACTGAGTTCTTTAGGGGATATCCCCTCCTCCACTGCGGTTTTCTGCATCTTGAGACCATGCTCATCAGCGCCGGTGAGAAAGAACACATTGTAGCCGTCAAGACGCTTGAACCGCGCAATTGAATCGGTCGCCAGCGCCTCGTAGGCGTGGCCAATATGAGGGGCGCCATTGGGGTAGGAAATGGCGGTGGTTATATAATAATTCGGCTTTGACGACATTCATTATTCCCTGATCCAGCCTTGGAGCGGATCAGACTTTCTTTGGTATTATTTGGTTCTCAAGACTTCTGGGCTTGTTTGGCGGCGGTTTCAAGTTGAAAAAACACAGTCAACAGCAACTGGCGTTTATCCAGGTTGAGGATATCCGCCTGTGTGAAGGACGTTTGCGTCTTTTCCCACACCTCGAGCCATGGTTCAAGGTTTACGCTTGATCCCAGTCTCTGACACACTTCAAAATCGCGTTTGGGCAGATGAGCGCCTTCACCGGTGGTGCAAAACCTGACAAAGCTGTTTAACCACTCGCATAATAGCTGGCGGAAAAAATTATATTCCTCGCGGGCATCTCGCCGGTTCAACTGTTCAGCTAATTTATGAGCTTTGGCACCATCCAGGTGAGGCAGGCTTTCAAGCAGCGACATGAGGTTTTCGTGTGCCTTCAGGCCGGCACCACTGGCCAGTTGCAAGGCTTTGCCCGCACTGCCATGAGCCAGTCGGGTGATAGTTGCACGCTCATCAGGTGTGAGGTCGATGCCTGTTCCGGAATGTTCATCCAAAATCCTGGCCACATCGACTTCATTTAGCGGCTTGAACTGAAGCATGCGGCATCGCGATCTGATCGTTGGCAGCAATTTTCCCGGATGATGACTGATCAGGATTATGGCGGAATTTGCCGGCGGCTCTTCCAGTAGTTTCAACAGGGCATTTGCCGCATTGCGGTTCATTTCATCCGCTGTATCAATCACCGCTACGCGCCAGCCGCCATCCACCGTCGTTGTGTTAAAAATCGAATGCATGGCCCTGATTTCATCAACGGTGATTTCCGTTTTTAAGCGTTTCTTCTTTTGGTCATAGGGGCGTTTGACAACTTTTAATCCGGGATGAGACCGGGCCGCAACCTGCTGAAAGACAATATCATTTACCGGCAATTCCAAAGCCGGTTGAGCCATGGCATTTTCAGCCTTCGTTCCTGGCGGGTTTTTGAGCAGAGTTCGCGCCAGCCTGTAGGCAAGTGTTGATTTGCCGATGCCGGCGGGGCCGGAAAAAATCCAGGCATGGGGGAACCGTTTTGATACCAGGGCTGATTGCAGGCTTCGTACCTGTTCATTATGCCCAAGGAAGCGGGAAACTTCTCTGGGATGAGGAAAGTCCAGCAAACGATCAGGCTCTTCAATTTCACTCGGCATCGGCGGCTTTCAAAAAAATCTGTCTGAGATAATCTGCCATACCAGGTATTCAATGTCATTGACACCGAGAGATGCATCCACAACCACACAGCGTTCGGGATTTTTTTGGCAATATCAATAAAAGCCTGTCGGATTTTTTGGTGATATGCAAGCCCCTTGGCTTCGAACCGGTCTTCCCCGCCCTGTGCGCGTGCTTTGGCTCGATTAAGCCCGGTTTGGGGGTCCAGGTCGAAAATGAGCGTAAGATCCGGGGTGAATTTTCCTACTACATGGACTTCCAAAGCCTTTAGAAGCTCTGCGCTGACACCGCCACCAAAGCCTTGATAGGCGGTTGTTGAATCGATGAACCGATCACAGACAACGAATTTTCCATTATTAATAGCAGGCGCAATAATCCGGCGCAGATGATCATCCCTGGCAGCAGATATCAACAAGGCTTCAGCCACAGGTGACCAGCTTTGTGGATTGCCGGTAACAAGAAGGTTACGGATTTTCTCAGCACCTTCACTGCCGCCGGGTTCTCGTGTCTCGACCACTCTCAAGCCTGCGTTTTTGAGCTTCGCAACCAGCAATGCAGATTGGGTGGATTTTCCGGTGCCCTCCCCGCCTTCGAGCGTAATGAAATATCCGGCACTCATTTGAGCAATTGCGATAAATGCAGGGCCGCACCTATGGCGCGTTTCAAAAAACTTCCTCTGTCGACACTGCGATCAGCAAAAAGAGCGATTTCCTGTGAGATCAGATCACCGGTTTTAATACGAAGGACGCCAATTTCCTGTCCCTTGCGTATGGGCGCTACAATCGGCCCCTTGTATACGATTTCAGCGGAGACTTCCTGAGTGATCTTATCATTGCTTAAAATTGAAATCGGAACCTTTGTCACCAGATTGATAAAGAAATTCTGCCCGCCCCAGACACGGGCTCTGCCAATGGTTTCGTTTTTGTTGAACAGTTTAAGACTACGGAAGGATCGAAACCCCCAATCCAGTAGTTTTCTCGCCTCAACTTTGCGGTCACTCTTGGTCTCCAGTCCGTTGACCACCAGTATCAACCTTCGCCCCTTGCGCTGGGCGGATGCCACCAGACCATACCCGGCTTCTTCGGTGTAGCCGGTTTTAAGACCATCGACACCCTTGACCCGAAGGAGAGGATTACGGTTTTTTTGAGTGATTTTATTCCAGGTGAAATTTGGCTGGCTGTAAAATCCATAAAAATCGGACAGCTTGTAAATTATGTGCCGGGCCAGCAGTGCCAGTTCTCTCGCGGTCATTTTCTGTTGCGGATCAGGCCATCCGGTGGCGTTGATGAATGTGGACTTTACCAGCCCCAACTCGCGCGCCCTTTTGGTCATGGCACGGGCAAATTCCTCTTCGGTGCCGCTCATGCCCTCAGCCAATGCAACCGAGGCATCATTTGCAGATTGCACAATAACGCCCTGAATAAGGTTCTCGAGGGAA
>JAJRTY010000156.1 GCA_024278055.1 Alphaproteobacteria bacterium
GGACAGTGCCGATACTTCGGTTCAGGGCGGTGAAGGTTCCGACCGGGTGATTGTGCAGGGCTCTGACGGTGTCCGTCTTGATATGGCGGCTTCCAGCATCGAGCGTGCTGACGGCGGTGCCGGTAATGACACGTTCGATGCGTCTGATTCAAGCGTTGCAGTCACCCAGCTTGGCAACGGCGGTGATGATGTTCTCACCGGTGGTGCGGGCAATGACCGGCTTTATGGCGGTGACGGCAATGACACGATCTCCGGCGGTGCGGGCAATGATGTGTTGATTGGTGGCGATGGGTCAGATTTCTTTGTCTTTGAAGAAGGTGGTGGAACCGATACGATTAATGGTGGTTCCGGTGGTGGCTGGACTGATACGATTCAATTGCAGGGGGCAGGCGGTGGTGAGATGGGCGGCTGGACTTATCAGCTTGATTCGGGAACTGTCGAAGCTTCAGATGCAGACTCCATAGATCTTTCCGACGATGCGTCGGGATCGATAATTTTCGAAGATGGCAGCCAGATTAACTTCAATGATATTGAGCGGATCGAATGGTAGCCTGCGAAGTCTGGTAAAGCTAGCCGATTTTTTCAATGGTCAGATTAAACCCCGCAGCTGGCAGGATGCCTGATTTTGTGTCGGCGTTGGTGGCGTTCTCCTGCTCGATTTTTTCCAGGCACAGCTTGAGTATTTCCGCCTGACGCTCCAGCGGAACGACGGCTATACCATCATCATCCCCAAGCACGATGTCTCCGGGTTTTACCGGGCATCCGGCACATGATATGAGCCCATCAATAATACCGCCAAAACCCTTGGACGGACCTGCCGGGCATATGCCCGCGGCGAAGGTGGCGAAACCCAATTCACGAATTTCAGCAGCATCTCGAACAGCGCCGTCAATCACCACACCGCCAAGTTTTTGTTGCATAGCTGCCCGGGTCATGATGCCGCCCCAGACGGCGGTTTCGGTATGGCCGCGGGCGTCAATGACCAGAATGTCGCCCGGCTGTGCCAGACCAATGGCTGCGTGCGATGCGCCATTGTCGCCAACCATTCCGGTGACTGTGCAGGCGTGTCCGCAAACCGTCATTCCCGGTGCCAAAGGTGAAATACGCGCCGCCATGACGTAACAGCGGTTCATGCAATCTGAGGCGATTGCCGGAGGGATATCTTTCCATTTGGCTAAATCTTCATCGCCAAGACGAGTGAATGTCGGGGTAAATTTTTGTACAGCCATTGTTATTCCCTGGTCACTGGTTGTTTTTTACATGGTCTGCTGCCGATGCACCACTCAGTCGGCCGAAAACGGAGCCGGACATAAGACCGGTGCCGCCGGGATAGTTTGAATAAAACAGCCCGCCGACAAGCTCTCCGGCGGCATAAAGGCCGGGAATAGGTTCAAGATCGGTACTCAGGACTTTGCCGTTTGTGTCGATGCGCAGGCCGCCAAAGGTGAACGTTACTCCACACGTGACAGCAAAAGCTTCAAACGGACCTTCCTCTATGGTGTTGGCCCAGTTGGATTTTGGTACTGCCAGATCTTCTGTGCCGCGCCCATCCAGAATATTGGGGTTGAAGGGGATATCTTGTTGCACAGCTTTATTGAAGGCTGTGATGGTTTCAAGGGCGCGGGCGGCATTGACGCCGTCGAGTTTTGCAACCAGTTGCTCAAGCGTATCAGCGCTGACTTTGGTTATCTGCCGGATGCGGTATTCATCGCGCTGAAGGTGGGTGGTTTTGGCGTCAAAAATCTGCCAGGCAAACTGTCCCGGCTGGGACAGAATAACGCTGCCGTATTTGGCATAGGTGTAGTTGCGAAAATCAGCTCCTTCATCAACAAAACGCTCGCCATTTGCATTGAGCATTATGGCAAAGGGGTAGGAGTGTTTCTGAAAACCGTCGCCCACATCGAGGTCACCGAATTCCGGCGCATTACGGTCCCAGCCAACCGCGTGGCAACCTGACCAGTGGCCATAGGCAGCCGCACCTATGTCGAGCGCCATGGCAATACCGTCACCGGTATTGAAGCGGGAGCCGCGCACTTTGGCCAAATCCCATCCCGATCCGAGATAACGCGCACGCCACTCATGATTGGCCTCAAATCCGCCGCTGGCAAGAATGACCGACTTGCTTCGAACCTTGTGTATTGCGCTGTTATGTTTGATCTTTACACCGCAAACACCAAGCTCATCGCCAATTAAAGAGAGTGCGCGCGCGTCATAGCAAATATCAATGCCGGCATTGAGCGCGCTGGTGGTCAGTGTGTCCACAAGACCGGGACCGCCACCCCAGGCCTCTACGGTCAGGCCGCCCCAGAATTTAAAGCGCCCGTCCACCAAAAAGGCCTGCCGCCCCCAGATTGGCTGGAACCGTACATTTTTTGATTGCATCCATTGCAGGGTCTGGCGGGAACGTTTTACCAGCAATTCAACCAGATCAGGATTGCAGCGATACTCTGTAATCGAGCCCATATCATCGAAAAACTGTTCTTCAGTATACGTACCAAAGTCTGTGCGGGCAATTTCATCAGGTGTTAAATCAGGCATCAGTTGCCTGAGATCATCAACACAATCATAGACACAGCGAAAAGCGCCTGCAGTAAAGCGGCTGTTGCCACCTGATTCGATTTCCGGCGCACGTTCCAGTAGCAGAACACTGGCGCCGCTTTCGCGCGCTGACAAGGCTGCGCACAAGGCTGCATTGCCGCCGCCAACTACAATAATATCAACGGTTTCGGGAAGGCTTGTAATTTTCTTGGTCATATTTATGGGGCTGCAATCCTGGGGGCGGGCAGAAATTTTCTGTTAGAATTTTTATTAGTTTAGTTTACGTCAGAAACATCATGTCCGGCAACCTCGGCGAGCTTGTCTAAATCAGGCACCAGAAAATCCCGGTTACCGGTGATGGAGATGATCTTGCTGGCTTTCAGGCGGGTGATCTGACGCGAAACGGTTTCGATGGTGAGGCCGAGGTAATCTCCCATGTCCGTGCGCGTTATCGGCAGGGTAAATGTTGCAAACGATAGTGCGCTGGTGTGGTGGCAGCCAACTACAGAACTCTTTTTGGCAAGCATTAACAGGAAGCTTGCCACTTTTTCCTCAGCGGTTTTTCGCCCCAGAAGCAACATCCATTCACGGGCTGAATCGAGTTCATCCAGTGTGTGCTGGAACAGCCTGTTTTCCAGTTCGGGAAATCTCTCCAGCATAACCTCAAAATCATGGCGCAGAAAACTGCAGATTTCGACTTCAGTGGCCGCTTCTGCGAAGAAGTGGTTGCGGTCATTATAGGTGCGCCCGAGAAAGTCTGATGCAAACTGAAGGCCGACAATCTGTTGGCGACCATCGGCCAGGGTCTTGGTAAGCTTGACGGCACCGCTGGTAATAATGCCAACAAAATCTGCTGGCTGTTCATCAGAGAGAATTACCTCACCGGCGGGGATTTTTTTGTGCCGCGCGATCTGGTTGAGGTGATGGAGTTCTTTGGCCGTAAGAGCACCACATACCGCCCGGTGTCTAACGTTGCAGCTATCGCATTTTTCATTCAATTTCAATGTTGCCGAGTTGCTTAACAGACGATCCATTTTCAGCATTTGCCCCGAAGCTGACAGGTTAAGGTTTCTAAGCCTAGCATATATGTTATGATAACTGGAATTAAAAGTTTCGGAAAAAACTGCGGGAGGAAAAGCAATTGAGGCTGGTGGATCCGATTTCCGAGCTGGTCGAAAATGTCCGGGTGCCATTTGAACAGGCGACGGCGATGCCGCCGGGTGTTTACACCAGTGAGGCGTTTTTGCAGGCCGAGCAACAGGAAATTTTTGCTAAAGACTGGATATGTGTCGGGCGGGCTGATGCGTTGCCGGACGTTGGTGATTATGTCACTCATGAACTGGCTGGCCAGCCGATTTTTGTGATACGCGATAATGAAGGTCATTTACGGGCGATGTCGAATGTGTGCCTGCATCGCATGTCGACCCTGCTTGAAGGCTCGGGCAACCGGCGTAAAATCACCTGTCCCTATCATGCCTGGACCTATGATCTTGATGGTGCATTGCGCGGTGCGCCGGCGATGGAGCTTAATGCGGGTTTTGCAAACAAAACTATAAGCTGCCGCAAATCAGATGCGAGGAATGGCTGGGCTGGATCATGGTGAGTCTTAACCCGGATGCGCCAGACGTTGCATCGCAGCTTTCACAAGTGCAGGGCCTGATTTCTGATTTTGAAATGGAAAATTATATCCAGACGTTCCATGAGACCCACATCTGGGACACCAACTGGAAAATACTGGCTGAGAATTTCATGGAGAGTTACCACCTGCCGGTGTGTCACGCAGGCACGATTGGTGGTCTGTCAAAACTCAGTGAGATGGTCTGTGTGCCGGGAAGCCCTGCATTCAACTACCATACTATTTTGAAAGATGACCGTCTGCCAATTGCACTGGCCCATCGCGATAACACCAGAATCACAGGTGAGCGGCGGCGAATGACTTTTTTGCTGGCCATATATCCCAGCTTGATGATTACGCTGACGCCGGGGTATTTCTGGTATTTATCCCTGTTGCCGCACGGGGTAGGCCAGGTTCACATTACTTTTGGTGGCGGCATGGCACCGGAATTTGCCAAATCCAGCGATGCCCAGACGTATTTCACCCAGCTTAAATCCCTGCTGGATGAGGTAAATGTTGAAGACCGTGGGTGTACGGAAAAAGTTTTCAGAGGACTCAACGCCCAAGCCGCCAAACCGGGCCATTTAAGCCATCTTGAGCGCCCTAATTACGATTTTGCGCAATATCTTGCCGAGCGCGTGGGTAATTTTGAGCGTGAGTTTGACGCGGACCGTGTCTGATGGAAAACACAATTAAGAAGGCTTCTTTCGCGATAGACAATAAGAACCATAGGTGAGTGCGAACAGCAGGAAGCCTGAGCTCCACAAAGTACCGGAAATGGCTGTTGCCACCATGAAATCCAGGCTGAAGCTTTGTGCGAAAACGCGCACCAGGGTGCCTGCGATAATCAATGCATAGATAATCCTTGTCGTTGGCCCGGCGCTGAGTTTGCGACCGCTATGGCCTAAAATTGCCCGTGTCATGATGGCCATTGTCATGGTCCCGATGGCACCCGCAGTCAGGGCATGCAAGGCGCTGGTGACGGAAAACAAGTCTGGTGACAGGATTGCCAGGCCGGTCAGGCCAAACCATAAAACCAGCCACAGGTAGCCGATATGCAGGATTAAAACCAGAGGTTCGGCCGTTGTCTGCCATCCCCGCCACCTGAGCAATCGTAACGCCTGGGCGAGGAATGCAACAGAGAACAAATAGCCGGTCAGGCTGGCTTCGGGAATGATAATCCAGCTTGTCAGGGTGATGATGATAGCGATAAGTACAGCTATGTCGAATGAGGAAAAAGGCGAGGGCAGGGGGGAGATATTGTTTTTCTTCATCCAGTTGCCACTGAAATTTGGAACAACACGCCCGCCGATAAGCGATATGAGAACAGCAATTATCGCCAGGGCAGAGCGTTCAACCACGGCCGTGTCAGCGCCTTGCAACAGGGCATAATGATACGTGATATTAACGATGGCCAGAAGGCTGACGAGGAGACAAACCGGCATATGGCGGGCACTGCCGCCAGTGAGCACGTCCTTCCAGGCAAGAGTGCTGACGGTCAGCAGAAAGCCTGCATCAATCACGGCTGCCGCTGTTGGCCATGAGGCGGATGTGAAAATCGCTACGCGGCCCGCCAGCCACAAGGCAGACAGTAACGCCAGACGGGTTCCGGCCAGAGCCGGCTGGCCGGTCCAGTTGGGCATCGCTGTGAACAAAAAACCCGCCAGCACCGCGCCGAGATAGCCAAATATCATTTCGTGAACATGATAATCACGCGGTGAAAAACCGGAAGGCGTTTCCATGTCTGTATCCAGGGAGAGTATCCAGAGCGGGATGGCAATGGCGGCAAACAGGGCGGCACCAGGGAAGAAAGGCCGAAAGGCGCGTTCAAACATAATGAAACCGGTGTCTTCTTTGCGGGTTGGTGCAGGGCTGGCCAAAATCAATCGATCCTTCAGGTGGAAGCTTTGGGTTCTTAGCAAATTGTTGGTGAGCTACCTTGATCTGCGTCAACCCTTAGCGAGTAACACTTTTGGTGTACGCTCTTGTCATCATAATTATTTTTTAAAGGCGGAATCTATGGGTACACAATACCCATTGACGAGACGGTTGGTTTCGTTGGCCATGCCAACAACTGCCATTAGCTCAGAGAACTGTTCCGGCGTCATGCCGGCTTTGGTCGCGGCGGCGCTGTGGCTGGCGATACAATACCCGCAGTTGTTTGACACTGAAATAGCAAGATAAACCATCTCCTTTACCAGCGGGTCAAGCGCGCCGGGTGCCATTATCTCTTTCAGGCTTTCCCACGTGCGTTTTAGTGTGCGGGGGTCATTGGCAAGATATTTCCAGAAGTTGTTTACGTCGGCGACATTGCGGGTGGACATGATGTCATCAAAGACATCGCGCACAGCCGGGCTCGCATCGCCATATTCAATAGGTTTGGGTGGGCTCATGATTTGCTCCTGGTTTTGTCATCTAATTTATTTGCCAATAATTTAACCAAACCTATATATAATCATCGCTGCTTTCATCCTTTTTATTGAGGTAACTATGCAAATTACTGTCATCGGCACCGGCTATGTTGGCCTGGTTTCAGGCACCTGTTTTTCCGAGTTTGGCTATAATGTTACCTGCGTTGACAAAGATGCTGCCAAGATCGAGCGGCTGGAAAGAGATGAAATCCCTATTTTTGAACCCGGTCTTGAAGACCTGGTGAGGAAAAACCACAGTGCCGGACGACTTCATTTTACCACGGACCTGGCGGCATCGGTCAGGTGTGCTGATGTGGTGTTCATAGCGGTTGGTACGCCCTCGCGTCGTGGCGACGGGGCAGCTGACCTCGTCTACGTTGATAGTGCGGCCAAAGAAATAGCTGAAAACCTGGCAGGTTTTACCGTCATTGCGACCAAATCAACGGTTCCGGTGGGCACGGCAAGGCGTCTTGAAGCCATTGTGAGCAAAGCCAACCCTACAGCTGATTTTGAAATGGCGTCCAATCCGGAATTTTTGCGCGAAGGTTCAGCGATCGAAGATTTCATGCGTCCCGACCGCATCGTTATCGGCCTCGAAGGCGAGCGCTCACAGGAAGTTATGAGGCAGTTATACCGACCGTTATCCTTACGGGATGCGCCGATTTTATTCACCGATCTGGAAACGGCAGAATTGATAAAATATGCCGGCAATGCTTTTCTGGCGACAAAAATCACCTTCATCAATCAGATTGCCGATCTGTGTGAGGCGGTGGATGCAAATGTTAAGGATGTGGCCAGGGGGATCGGTCTTGACGGACGTATCGGGGCTAAATTTTTGCATCCCGGCCCGGGTTTTGGCGGTTCGTGCTTTCCCAAAGATACCCGCGCCTTATCGGCAATTGCCCAGGATGTTGGTGTGCCGATGACACTGGTTGATGCGGTGGTAACATCAAATGATGCCCGCAAAGGTAATATGGCCGAACGAATAATATCGGCTCTTGACGGCAATGTGGCTAACAAGCGCATTGCCATACTTGGGGTGAGTTTTAAGCCCAATACGGATGATGTACGTGAAAGCCCGTCTTTGGATATCATTCCTGCGCTGATTGAAGCTGGCGCAACCGTGTCGGCTTTTGATCCTGCGGCAATGGAAGAAGCGGCCAGGTTACTGATGGACGTTGAGTGGGCGCAAGATGCTTATAAAGCAGCCGAAGGTGCTGATTGTGTGGTGATTTTGACCGAATGGAACGAATTCAGAGCGCTTGATCTCGCCCGACTTGCGACTGTTATGAAAACCCCGCTTCTGGTGGATTTGCGCAATATTTATACACCGGAAGAAATCGCAGTTACACCTTTTACCTACTATTCTATCGGCTGTGCCGTAATCCGTCCGTCAACACCGGATCTGGCGGTTATCGGTTAGAAAAAAGCGCTAAACCAGAATTCCGCAGCGTGAATTTCATTCTGAATTGACTTGTATCAAATTCGCGATGTCAGGGTTGGGATATTATTATGATTTACAACCCAAAAAGGGGGGAATGTGACAGGTTCTGCCAGAAAATCGCCGGTGATGACGGGGAAAAAACAAACTGCATCGGTTTCTTCTGATGTTGCAACATCAATGCCCAATGGTGAGGACAGGCAGAGCCCGGCTGCGGCTCCTGTTGTGCCGACAACCATTTCAGAAATGAATGAGGAGCAGATCGCCCGCATGCAACCGGATCCCGAGGCCATTCGGCGGGCATTTGAAAGTGGGGAATATCCTTACAAGAAGAAAATTTCCACCAAAAGTTATGAAAGGTCAAAATCAGATCTTCAGGTCGAATTGCTGAAAGTGCAGGAGTGGATGAAGGCCACCGGGCAAAAGATTGTCATGATTTTTGAAGGTCGTGATGCCGCCGGCAAAGGTGGCACAATCAAACGTTTCACCGAACATCTCAACCCGCGCAGTGCGCGGGTTGTCGCGTTGGAAAAGCCCAACGACCGTGAGAAAACACAATGGTTTTTCCAACGTTATATCAACCATTTGCCAGCGGCAGGTGAAATCGTCCTGTTTGACCGTTCGTGGTATAATCGTGCCGGTGTTGAGCGGGTAATGAATTTCTGCACTCCCAATGAGTATCTCGAATTCATGCGCTCCTGCCCGGAGTTTGAGCGCATCATCTCGCGCAGCGGCGTGCGTCTGTACAAATACTGGTTTTCAGTAACGCGTGATGAGCAGTTGCGCCGCTTCAAGTCGCGCGAGATTGATCCCCTGAAACAGTGGAAACTCTCACCAATTGACCGGGCCTCCCTTGATAAATGGGATGATTATACTGAGGCCAAGGAGGCAATGTTCTTCTATACCAACACGGCGGATGCGCCATGGACAATTGTTAAATCCGATGATAAAAAACGTGCGCGCCTAAATACCATGCAGCATTTTCTGGCCTCTTTGCCATATCCGGACAAGAATTATGATGTGGTGACCGGACCTGACCCGCTGATTGTTGGCTCAAGCGCGGATGTCATTGGTACCAACCAGCACATCCTCGGCAAAAGCCTGCATCCAAACCAGCGGCATTCCGGTAAAGTGTAGTACAGTCTTGAAAAGACGCGAATTTTTTCGGTCTGTTTTAGATTTTATCGTTGGAAATAAAGTTACAATGGCTCACGCCAGCATTCCCGAAGATTTACGCATCTATGTCATTGGCGATATTCACGGCAGGTTTGATTTGCTTGCGCGATTGCAGGCGAAAATCGAAGTCGATGCGAATACTGCCGGACATCTGAAAATTAAACAGATTTTCCTGGGCGATTATGTCGATCGCGGCCCTGACACAAAAGCCGTTGTGGATTTTATGCTCAGCCGGCCGCCATGGGGATGGGATAGAATATGCCTCAAGGGTAACCACGAAACCATGTTGTTGAAATTTCTCGAGGACGAAAGTTTTCTGAAAAACTGGGGTCGCAGCGGCGGGTTGCAGACATTACAGTCTTATGATGTGGGCCTGATAGAGAAAATGCGCGAGGGTGATGCAAAAAAAATACAAAAGAAATTCAGGAAGAACCTTACCAAAGCCCATCGGAGGTTTTGCACGCACCTGAAACACAGTGTTGCGTATGGCGATTACTTTTTTGCCCAT
The DNA here is from genome assembly GCA_024278055.1 of Alphaproteobacteria bacterium. Lineage (GTDB taxonomy): Bacteria > Pseudomonadota > Alphaproteobacteria > Rhizobiales > JAJFHR01 > JAJFHR01. The sequence goes on from JAJRTY010000156.1 coordinate 9,690, forward strand.
GCCGGCGTGCGTCCCGGTGTGAAACTGGATGCACAGACAGAAGATGATTTGCTGTGGATACGTAAAGAATTTATATCCAGCAACAAGGATTTCGGGAAAATAATCATTCACGGTCACACACCTGTTAAGCAACCGGAAATTCTACCCAACCGCATCAACATTGACACCGGCGCCTGGAGCAGCGGTCAATTGACCTGTCTTGTTTTAGAAGGTGAGACCCGGCGGTTCTTGTAAGCGGAAGCTACGGGGTAAACCTGTGTCTGGTGTCCCGATTGAAATCAGCCTATTTTTTTGCTTGACTGCGTAGTATGGTACGGAGTGCAGCGTTAAGGAAAATGGGAACACATATGAGAATAAGTCAAATTGCGCAAAGTGCTGGTGTCGGCGTTGAAACCGTGCGGTTTTATGAGCGTAAAAAACTGATTGAACAACCGCTGAAACCGGTTAGCGGTGGATTTCGTGCCTATCCGCGCGAAGTTATCACACAGATCAGGTTTATCCGACGCGCCCAGAACCTGGGCTTTTCCCTGAAAGAGGTTAAGGACCTGATGTCACTGCGGATTGATCCCCGGGCTGATTGTGGTGAGGTTCGCCAACGCGCGCAAGCCAAGCGCCAGGAAGTTAATGAGAAAATTGAACAGTTACACCGTGTGCGTGATGCGCTTGATACGGTTATCAATGCCTGTCCAGGGCGCGGCTCGACACGCACTTGTTCCATTCTCGGTGAGTTGGAAAAAGGTCAAAGCTCATGAAAAATCATAAAGCCAATACAAGACGCAATCTTTTGCGGACCGGGATTTTTATAACTGCGCTGCTGATTGCCGCCCCTTCAGCAATGGCCCGGACGTACACGATCTGGGTGGATGGTCTGGCTTGTCCATTTTGCTCCTATGGCATTGAAAAACAACTGAGCAAGCTGCCTGGCGTCAACTCAGTGAAAACCAATATCAAGTCCGGTACGGTGACATTGAAAACCAAAGACAACCGGAAGATTGCCGATGCCGACTTGCGTGCAGCGGTGGACCGGGCCGGGTTTTCTGTCAGGAAAATTAAATGAAAACTATAGGTTTTTCCGCAATTTCGATCGGGTTTTTTCTGTTTGGCACCAGTCTGCCTGTTGTTGCTGCGCCGCAGACATTCAATACAGCGCTGCCGGTGGCGGAAGGTGAGTTTGTTTTTCGCCAGCAGTTTTTCAATAAGAAAGCCGATAATGACCCGGGCCTTACCAACCGCGATGTCAATGTGCTGGGTAGTGTTTCGGTGCTTGGCTATGGTGTTAAAAACGACCTTTCGATCTTTGGCGTGATGCCGCTGCTCGACAAAACCCTTAAAGTGACCCCATTGGGCGGGGTGCGAACCAAACGCACAACCAGCGGCTTTGGTGATGCGCGCCTGTTTGCCCGCTATACTGTTTTTAAGGAGAATGTGCCGGGACGGACTTTCCGCATCGCACCGTTTGCAGGCGTCAAACTGCCAACCGGCAAAAGCCAGGCCAGTGACAGCCTTGGCATTTTGCCGGCAACGCTGCAGCTTGGCACCGGATCATGGGATCCTTTTGGTGGCGTGGTCGCAACCTGGCAGACACTGGATTATGAGATTGACGCGCAGGTTAGCTACAAGCTCAACACTACAGCCAACGGTTTTCGCTTCGGTAATGAATTACGCCTTGATGCCTCCCTGCAATATCGCTTGTGGCCGCAGGAACTGGGGGACGATACACCGGGCTTTCTTTATGGTGTGCTGGAAGGAAATTTTCTCTATCAGGAAAAAAACCGCAGTGGCGGTGCAACACTGGCAAATTCGGGTGGCAGCCGTTTGTTTGCAGCGCCTGGTGTGCAATATGTCACACGGCGATGGATTGCCGAGGCAATAGTGCAAATTCCGGTGTTTCAGAACCTGAACGGAACGGCGCTGAAGGATAGTTTCACAGTGCGCACCGGGTTTAGGGTAAATTTTTGATCGCACAAAATGAAACGTAAATCGATTTTCAGGGCAATACTGGCAAGCCTTGGGTTCCTTGTTCTATCTATCGCCCTTATGACACTGGCTTTTATCCCGTTTGCCAAAGAACCCTCTTATCAGTTTGTCGCCGCGTGGGGATCGCCGGGAAGTGAGCCGGGACAGTTTAATGATCCAACGGGTTTGGCGTTGTCAGGCAATGAGCTGTTTGTGTCGGATGCGCGTAATGGTCGCATTCAGGTGTTTGATCCTGGTGGCAAATTCATCCGCAGCTTTGGCAAGAAAGGCGACAAGATGGGCGAGTTGGGGCGGCCAATGAACCTGGCGATTTTCGGGGATGAGATTTTTGTGCCGGAATATTTTAACGATCGCATTCAGGTTTTTGATCTTGCCGGGGTGTCCAGACGCATCATCGGTTCCAGTGGCTCAGGCCCGGGTGAGTTTAATGCGCCCGGTGGTGTTGCCGTTGACAGCTACGGAAACCTTTATGTGGCGGATTTTTACAACCACCGCGTCGTGCAACTCAAAAGTGATGGTACTTTCATCCGCCAATGGGGGGCAACCGGTAAATCGGGCATCTGGTCGGGGCAGTTTGGCTATCCCACAGATGTGGCGATCGGGGCCGGCAACCGGTTATTTGTGGCTGATGGTTACAATGACCGCATACAGGTGTTTGATGCCAACGGTAAATTTTCGTCCATGTGGGGCGGGCCGTTGGGGATGAATATCTATGGCCCGTTTAATGGCTGGTTTGCGACTGTAACAAGCGTTGCCACTGACAAGGCGGGCAATGTATTCGTAGCTGATTTTTATAATAATCGCGTGCAAAAATTTTCAGCCGATGGAACGTTTTTATCGAGCTTTGGTACCAGGGGCAGCGGACCAGGGCAGTTTTTATACCCGATTGCTGTTGCCATCAGCGATGACGGCAGTGTTTTTGTTGCTGATTACGGTAACAATCGTATTCAAAAGTGGCAGCCGGGCCAATAGCTTTACTACGATTTGCTATAGTTTCAGAACTTGCCCTACAATTTCACCCGATGTATGTCATAAACCTATGACCAGTTTAAAAACTCCTGTGACCATCCGCTCTATTGCCGCGATCAGCATCGGTGTGGCTTTTGCGGTGTTGGGGATAAAGTATCTGGCTTATCGCACAACCGGCTCGGTGGCGTTTTACTCGGACACTTTAGAGAGCATTGTCAATGTTGTTGCCGCGATGACCGCCCTGGCGGCGATCATCATATCGTCTAAGCCTGCTGACAAGGAACATCCCTTTGGCCATCACAAGGCAGAGCTGTTTTCAGCCACCTTTGAAGGCGCGCTGATTATGGTTGCAGCGCTTTTTATCGTCCGCGAAGCTTATGATGCGCTAAATAATCCCAGAACCCTCAATGAGCCGGTATTGGGTCTGCTGATAAATGGCGGGGCAACGGTCCTCAATGGTGCGTGGTCAGCTTTTTTGATCAACAGGGGGCGCAAATGGCGCTCACCGGCACTACTTGCTGATGGTCGGCACCTTCTGGCCGATGTATGGACATCTGTGGGAGTTTTTGCCGGGATATCGGTCGCGGTTATCACCGGGTGGTCAATCCTTGATCCTCTTATAGCGCTGGCTGTGGCAGCTTATATTCTGTGGAGCGGGTATCACATTGTTTTAAGTTCCCTGAGCGAGTTGATGGATGAAGCGGCATCGCCTGAAATTCAGGAGCGAGTCAAAATAGCCATAAAATCTCACGGTGATGGTGCCCTGCAGGCCCATGATATTCGCACGCGCTATGCGGGCCGGATGGTGTTTGTTGAGTTTCACCTTGTGGTGCCGGGCACTATGTCGGTGGCAAACTCGCACAGAATATGTGATCGCATTGAAGCAGCACTGGAAAAAGAAATTCAGGGCACGGATATTGTTATTCATGTAGAGCCTGAACACGAAGTGAAAGTGACGGCGGAAGATGCTGTTGATTTTTAAGCCCTGAAGTTCTTAAGCTCTGAAGTCCTGAAGCCGGCCCGCTCCCCCTCCCAACCACCCCCAGGGTATCCTCATCGGGTGGTTGGGCGGGGGAGCGGGCCGGCTTCAGGCCTTCAGAGCTTAAGAACTTCAGGGCTTAAAAATCAACAGCATCTTCCGCCGTCACTTTCACTTCGTGTTCAGGCACTACATGA
>JAJRTY010000157.1 GCA_024278055.1 Alphaproteobacteria bacterium
CATCGCCATCAAATGACTTTTCGTGCTCAACTGCCGCACACGATGGTCGGCGTTGTGTTTACCCACAAGGCGATCAAAACGACCCCAGGGAATTTGCTTGGTAATTTGATGAAATACGCTATTCTCATGCCGCATGATATCGATCTCCATTTCGTGCCTCAAACGCGCTCAAACGCTTGAAACCAAGTAGAATCAATATCATGCAACTTGTCCACTAACTTAAACCGGACAGTAGTGGGACATGCCTGGGGATGACGGATTGAGTGGGGTCGATTAAATGCCGATGCTTTAATCCTCCCCACCAGGCACACGCGCCAGCAATCGTTTAGCGCGGGCGAGGTGGGGGATATCAAACATTTCGCCGTCTATGTTGACGACGCCTGCCTGTGGGGCGGCGTCAAATGCCTGGATGACGGCGCGGGCTTTTTCGACATCTTCGTTGGACGGCGTGAAGATCTCGTTGATGATGGCAACTTGTGCCGGGTGGATGGCGGCCTTGCCGGTGAAGCCGTCGCGCGCGGCATCTTGTGCTTCCTTGCGCAAACCCTCGAGGTTGCGAAAATCCGGGTAGACTGTGTCGATGGGTTGCAAACCAGCGGCAACGGCTCCGGCCAGACATAAGGAGCGCGCCAGTTGATAGGGGCCGGTGTGGGCGCCATGTTCATCGCGGTTGGTGGTGGCGCCCAGCTCAGCGCTCAGGTCTTCCGCGCCCCACGTCATGGCGTGAAGATGGTCGCAGACACCGCCATAAGTGTGCAGATGAAACAGCGACAGCGGGGTTTCGGTGGCAATCACCATAATTTTCGGCATGGTGCCGGCAATTGCGCCCTCCCGACGCAATCGCGTCATCATCGTGCTGAGGGTTTTAACGCAACTGCCATCTTGCGCTTTTGGCTGGACGATACCGTCAGGACCGGCGGATAAAACCGCATCAAGATCAAGTCCGGCAAGGCCGCTGTCGAGCGCATTTACGCGCACGTAAAGCTGCGGTGTGCCGGGTGATCTGTCCACCGACTTGAGGTAATCAGCCAGCATTTCGCGGGCGATTTGTTTGCGCTCATTATGCACACTGTCTTCAAGATCGAAGATAACCACATCAGCCCCGCAGTCGGGGGCTTTTTGCAGTTTGCGTTCATTGTCGGCTGGAATAAACAGGCCTGATCGCATGAGCTTACTCCTGCGGCTTGCAGCGCATAAACGCCTGACGATGACACAGGGCAACCAGCACATCATCCTGATTGAACGTCTGATGCAAAAATTCGACGATACCGGCGTCAGGCCGTGACTTGCTTTTGCGCTTTGAAATTACTTCGGTGCTCACATGCACAGTGTCACCCTGAAACAGCGGGTGGGGAAATTTGACTTCGCTCATGCCGAGATTGGCGATTGTTGTGCCGACGGTGGTGTCACTCACCGAAATTCCGATCATTAACCCGAGCGTGAACAGGGAATTCATCAAAGGCTGGCCAAACTCGGTCTCGGTCTCGCAAAAATGGCGGTCAATGTGCAGCGGTTGCGGGTTAAGCGTCATGTTGGAAAACAACATATTGTCCATTTCTGTAACCGTACGCCGCAATGGATGTTCAAACACCCGGCCAACCTCAAATTCCTCAAAATACAATCCCGACATCGTATTGTTCTACCTCTTGTTTAAAACCAGGCTTTTCGCTGTCAAACTAACCTGTATGGCCCAGCGAAAGCAATTATGTTGGTGTTATTATGTAAACGAATGGGAATTCTCTTGCCGCATTATTGACAGAAACGATTCTCTTTGTTTCCACAGGCGCCTGTGGAAACAATGCATATAACCCTTGTATGGCATTGAAAACGATTAATAATTTCCCACGTGTATAAGTGTTAATAAACGTTAACCAACGGTTAACGATTGACGCATTACGACTCAAATACAACAGAGGCGACATAAATATCAGGAGGTCCGAAATTAAGTTCGGCAACACCGTTTTATTAAAATAACCCGGTAGTCGGGTGAGAGCAGTTTGATGAAAAAATGCCTGGTACTCAATGACGAAAGTATTGCCGGTGATCGCACTTGCGATTACCTGTCAGCATATGAATTTGACATCGACATGACATCAGATGGTGAGGAGGCTTTGTCTTTATGTGAACAGGCTATGCCTGACGTCATTCTGGTCGATTGTAAAATGTCAAAAATGGACGGCCAGCAGTTTCTTGAACGCCTTGCGATATTGCGTCGGGCACGCCACAGCCAGGCACCGGTGATCCTGTTCTGCCTTGACAAGACAGATGTGGAGGCCATGGGCAGGGCGGTATGGAGCGGGGCTACAGAATGTCTGGTGAAACCGTTTGATGCCGATATTCTGGATTTTAAACTGCAGCAATCCGGTGTCATTTGACATCGGCTGTTTTCAGTTGGCCCGGGTCTTGCTTATTAAGGTGGTATTATGAGTGACCCGACTGCATTTGCCGCTAAAAACAGTGTCTCAATCCGCCCGCATATTGAAGCAGCCCTTGTGCGTGCCAGCAAGGCAACCGGGGTTGATTTCAAGTATCTCGTTGATACGGCAGTGCGCGAAAGCAACCTGAAAACCAACGCAAAAGCAAGGACTTCGAGTGCTACGGGACTGTTTCAGTTTATTGATCAGACATGGCTGGCGACGTTAAAGGAATTTGGCCCGAAATTCGGCCTGAAGCAGTATTCCGACGCCATTGAAGCCACACCGTCCGGGCGGTACAAAGTTTCCGGTTCCGCCCTCAATAAGGAAATTCTTGCCCTGCGCACCGACCCGGATATCTCAGCCATGATGGCCGGTGCCTATGCCAATAAAAGTGCCACCTACCTCAAGGAGCTGTTAGGTCGCGAGCCGCGTCAGGGCGAATTATACATCGCCCATTTTCTCGGTCTTAAAGGCGGTGGAGAGTTTATAGCAGCCGCCTCGAAAAAACCTGGTGTCAGCGCGGCGGCACTCTTTCCGCAGGCTGCAAAGTCCAATCAGTCAATTTTCTACGACAAACGCGGTCAACCGCGCACGGTGCGCCAGGTCTATTATGGTCTGGTCGCGAAACATTCCAGCGAGGTCGCCAGCTACAGGAGCGACAGGCCACAATTGGTAAGAGTGCCGGGGCAACCGTTGAAACTCAATGAGGGCTTGTTGAAAAATCTTGGCCGTCCCAGTCCGGTGGAAAACGCGCTTGTTGCTACCACGCAATATACGAGATCCAATGACCAGAACCGGATTGCAGCAACACGTTTAGAAAATCCCGGTCAGGTGCAACCGGTGCGATTTCCCACGGCAGGGCCTGGAAGCCTGGGTTACAGCAACACAAAGACCGCCACAACCGCGTCCGGTAACGGATCACTGGTAAGTGCCAACGCCCGCCCGTTTGCAACGTTTTCAAAAGTAGCCGATGTACTCAAAGCACATGTGGAGCAGCCGTCGCGCCCGCAAATTTCCACCAAACCAACGGTGCTGGATGATCTGTATCCAATCCCTGACAGCAAGGTTGATCGCCTGGTGACAGCCCAGAACCAACCTGCCAAAACCCTCAGGCCCGGGCAGATATTCATCGATGCGGCGGGATCATTTTTCACCATGCGCGGCAAGAAAAACTAGGACTGCCATCAAATGAGCCGGTCAGACATCGATATCGAGTATTTTAAAAAACGTCTTTTGCGCCTTAAACAAGAGCTGCAGGCTCTGCTTGAATTATCTCAAGATGCCAGTTCGCCGGTGGTTCTGGACCAGACATCGGTAGGGCGTTTGTCGCGTATGGATGCCATGCAGGCTCAGGCCATGGCCCAGGAAACCGAACGGCGCAGACACGCTGAAATTCAAAAAATCGAAGCAGCCCTTAAGCGTATGGATGAAGGTGAGTACGGCTATTGCATAAAAACCGGTGAAGAAATACCCATACAGCGCCTCGAACTTGATCCCGCTGCTGCTACAATTGTGCAGTCATGATGATATGTCCGGTAGTCGTATTTAGCTTTCAGGTGGTCGCAATTGAGGAAGTTTTTTTGACACTGAACACCCAAAGATGAAACGTTGCGGCGTTTGAAACAATCTGCCGGAAACGGTATTTTCTAAAATTTGCGGAACATGTGATGCTGTCAGCTGTTAGAAGCGTATGGGCGCTGCTTTTCGGGTTTGCACTGTTGATGCTCGGCAATGGCCTGCAGGGGTCACTGCTGGGTTTGCGGGCAAGTCTGGAAGGATTTGGCACCGGGGTTACCGGGATTGTCATGTCGGCCTATTTTATCGGTCTTCTCTTTGGTGCCGCCATAACCCCCAGGCTGGTTCTGCGGGTGGGACATATCAGGGTGTTTGCGGCCCTTGCTTCTCTGGCCTCGGCTTTTGTACTTTTGCATGCGGTGTTTTTAACCGCGCCGGTCTGGTTTGTCATCAGACTGGTAACCGGCTTTTGTTTTTCCGGGCTTTATGTTGTCGCAGAAAGTTGGCTCAATCAAGCTTCAACCAATGAGACCCGGGGCAAACTTCTTTCGATTTATATGGTCATCAGCTATGCCAGCATGGCCTTTGGCCAATTGCTGCTTAATGTGGCAGACCCGGCGGGTTTCCCCCTGTTTATCCTGATTTCTGTACTGGTCTCTCTTGCTTTGGTGCCCATATCCCTGACCCGCACTTTCGCCCCGCAAATTGAAACGCCTGAGGCAATTTCCCTTAAACAGCTCTATCACCTGTCACCTATGGGCTTTATCGGCTGCCTGCTTTCGGGCTTTGCCTTAGGTGCATTTTTTGGCATGGGTGCGGTTTATGGCAAACTCAGCGGATTTTCTGTTGCGCAACTTTCCGTGCTTTTAAGTCTGCCATTACTGGGGTTGGTGTTGTTCCAGTTCCCCATCGGAGCTTTGTCGGACAGGTTTGATCGCCGCCTCATATTGTGTATCGCAGCCTTTCTGAGCACCGCCCTGGCCTTAGTCTGTATTGTTGCCTTTGGTTATTCCTTTTTTGCAATCGGTCTCAGTTTTGCGGTTTTTGGTGGTATTTCCATCCCGATTTATTCACTGTCCATAGCGCACACAAATGACAATCTGAATTTGGATCAAATGCTGGAAGCCAGCAGCAAGTTGGTTTTTGTATTTGGTCTGGGCTCGGTATTCGGCCCGCTGACTGCCGGTCTTGCCATGGATTTATTCGGCCCCCAGGCCTTTTTTGTCTATCTTGCCGCCATCTATGCCTTCATCGGCTTTTTTGGTCTCTATCGCATGACCCAGCGCGAAACCGTGCCGATTGAAGATCGCAGTGATTTTGTCCTGGTGGCACCGCGCGCATCTCACGTCGCCACATTGGCTGCGGTTGAATACGCCGAAGAAGATTCCCACAGGATAACCGGCGAAGAAGACGGCTAAATCACTCACTCGAATTTATGGTAAACGAAACGTTAATCTCTTTGGCGCTAGTCTGGTCAAAACAACAAAACGACTCGCAAATCGCGTTTAAGGAGATAATATGAGGTTCGGATTACCCTGGTTCAGGCGCAAGCAGAAGAGCAACGAAGCCGAATTGAATTATCTGATTAAAGTGGCATCCTCTCCAGATGTATCCGTTCGCAGGAATCTGGCCCATGAGTTGGGATGTTTCGTTGCAGAACCGAATAATGCGCACTCAGAGAAGGAATGTTTAAAGCCGGTTTTTGAACTGCTCACCCGTGATCGCGCGCCCGAAGTGCAGGTAACGCTGGCCAAGGCAATCTGCCAAAGCAAATATGTAGTACCACGCGGTATCATATTCAGGATGGCGGCTGAAGGTTGTCAGGAAGCGGCGGGTATTCTGCTAAAGCAATCGCCGTTGATCAGCGCCCGGCTGATAAGATATCTGGCGCAGAAAAATGACCAGTTTCGCCATGAATGCATTGTTGGCAGGGCAGGGTTGACGGCCGGTTTAACGGTGGTGTTAATTAAACTGTGCAGCGAAGAGGTCTTGGTGCATCTCTTGCACAATGTTTCAGCCCATATCGATGAAACCGGTTATCGGCATTTGCTAAAGAGATTTTCCGATAGTGCGGTTATTTGTGAGCTTATCGGAGAACGGCCGAAATTGCCCGCCGTTGTATCTGAAATGCTGGTTGCACTGGCCACAGACCGCATGCGTGACGCAGCGATTGACCGCGGCTGGATGGAGGAAACCGTTGCTAAACAGATGGCAGGAGATCTGCGGGAAAAGTTCACCCTTGAAATTGCCGAAAAACATGGCGCTGAAGAAGGAATTAGACTGGTTCGTGCCTTGCATCAATCAAAACGCTTGACCTCTTCTTTGATAGTACGCGCTGCCTGTAGCAATAATATGAGATTTGTCGAAGATGCTATGACTAAAGCCGCTAATCTTCCCACTGACCGGGTGATGGAGCTGCTTTATTCAGGCCCAATGGGGATTGGCGCTATAGCCATGCGTGCGGATTTTGACGAGGCGACAACTGTAGTCCTCACCTATGCTATTGAAGTACATAAGGAATTGCAGCGGTCTAACGAAGATCGCGGAAGCGACTGGTTCTCCAGGAGATTGATTGAAAGAGTGCTTAATCAAAGCACGGAACTTGATGCGCTCGAGCAAAAGAAATTACTCAATCTGATTGAGCGCTTTTGTGAAGGCGATAACAAAATCCTGGCCCAGGAAGTCATCCAGGCTCTCGATAAAGCGGCTTAATGTTCTTTACTAGCCCCGTTTTGATGCCAACTGTTCGCGAATTTCATCTTCGCGGTTGGCAAATTCAATAACCACATCGTACAATTTGTTGCTGACGGCGATACTTTGGGGGTGGTCGTTGGTTTTTATTTTCATTTTCATCATATTGCGGACAGCGTCTACATGGTGATCGATGATATCGAGGGGAATGAGATCAGGCTCCCGAGCTGATTCCAGAAGTTTGCACAATGTTGAACAAACCGAGGTAATCAGCGGATAGCCGTAAGTTTCACCCTGGCCTTTTAAATCGTGCGCAGCGCGATGCAACTCTTTTCTCGTCTCTTCATACAGACCTTGCTTCCGCACCGCTGCGCGGGCCTTGGTCAATGCGCCCACTTCTTCTTTGAGCCAACCGTCAAAAGCTACAGATAATTGTTCGAGCGCACGTTCTGCCCGCTCGATCGGGGCTGTATCGACTGGACCGCTGCCGGTTATCTTGACTTTGTCCCTGAGGGATCCCGGCGCGATAATTAATTCAACGGAGGTGTCTTTACGCTTGTTCTCGGACATTTTACATCACTCGATATCAACTAAAAAGAGTATTTTAAAATATAAACGTTTCTTAATGCTAAACATACTAACCAAAAAACATTTATAAATACTCATGCAAATTGTCGAATTGTGCCTTCACTGTTGCCTATAGTGTGAAAATCCTGTTGTGGAACCGTTAATATTTTTTAAAAATGAGGGAAGAAGCAGTTCTGCGCCGGCCTTTGGAACAAAAATCAATAGCGAAACTGTTCGCGCAAAACGCGTTCTTCAAGGCTGTGGCCTTTATCAAATAACATATTGATGGATACCGAGCGTTTTTCTTTAACTTCCACATCAATCACATGGCGAATTTCACTGTTGTGGGCAGCAGCCGCACTCACAGGCCGCTTTTCAGGCTCAAGCACTTCAATTCTAATGACTGCCTCGCTCGGTAAAATAGCGCCGCGCCAGCCTCGTGGTCGAAAAGCGCTAATCGGTGTCAAGGCCAAAAGGCGTGAACTGATGGGCAGTATCGGGCCTTGCGCCGACAGATTATAAGCCGTACTGCCCGCCGGTGTGGCCACTATAATACCATCGCAAATCAACTCCTCAAGCCGCACATGGCCATCAACGGAAATCCTCAGTTTGGCAGCCTGAAAAGTCTGCCGCAAAAACGACACCTCATTAATGGCGATAGATTGATAGGTTTTACCTTTATGATCAATCGCGGTCATATCCAAGGGATGAATTTTTGCCATTTCGGCCTGTTCCAGCCGGTCAATCAGGTTTTCTTCTTTGAACTCATTCATCAAAAATCCGACGGAACCCCGGTTAAGGCCATAGATGGGCGTATCAATGTCCATGTATTTTTCCAGGGTGTTCAGCATGAAACCATCACCACCCAAAGCGACAATGACATCCGCCTCGGCCACCGGATAATTGCCATAGACATGCGCCAGCCGTTTTTTGGCAGAGGTAGCCCGGTCAGTTCCATTGGCAATAAAGGCGATTTTCTCGTAACTCATTCAGGCAGGCTCCGCTATATTGACTTGCACTATACCTCCTTTTGACCACAATGCGACAATCGGTAATTGGTATTAAGTGAATCAGGGGTTTGAAGCACATGGCAAGCACACAATATCTTTTGGCAATTGATCAGGGCACTACCAGCACCCGGGCAATGATCTTTGACAGCACCGGGCAAATTGTTGCCACCAGCAGCGAGGCGTTGCAGCAACACTTTCCCCAACCTGGCTGGGTTGAACATGATGCAGCTTAAATCTGGGGCAGCGTGGTCTCTGTGTGTCGTCAGGCCATAAAAATTGCAGGTGGTGTGGAAAACATTGCCGCCATTGGCATTACCAACCAGCGTGAAACCACGGTTTTATGGGATAGACATACCGGCGCACCCCTGCACCGGGCGATTGTCTGGCAGGACCGGCGCACGGCTGAATTCTGTGAGCAGTTGCGCAGCGATGGGCTCAACGATGTGGTGCGTGAAAAAACCGGGTTGGTACTTGATCCGTATTTTTCCGGCACCAAACTGAAATACCTGCTCGACAAGGTTGACCCGGACCGTACGGCGTCCAGGGCAGGCTACATCTGCTTTGGCACAATTGACAGCTGGCTGATCTGGAAACTGACCGGCGGCAGCGTTCACGCCACCGATGCCACCAACGCCGCACGCACCATGTTGTATGACATCGGGTGCGGCCAGTGGGATGATGACCTGTTGCAGGCAATGAATGTACCGCGCGAGGTGCTGCCGCAAGTCAAGCCCAGCTGTGCCGATTTCGGTGCTACTGAAAGCCCGCTGTTTGGTAAACCTCTGCCGATTTCAGGCGTGGCCGGTGACCAGCAGGCGGCCTCCATCGGTCAGGCCTGTTTCAAGCCTGGCATGATTAAATCAACGTATGGTACCGGCTGTTTTGTTCTCGCCAATACCGGGTTGGACAAAACCCTGTCGGCCAACAGGTTGCTGACAACGGTGGCCTATCAATTGGGAGATCAAACCACCTATGCGCTTGAGGGCAGCATATTTATGGCCGGTGCCACCATGCAGTGGTTGCGCGATCAAATGGGAATGTTTGAAGATGCAGCTGAAACCGCTGAAATGGCAAAGGCAGCCGATCCAAATTCCGGCGTTTATCTTGTTCCTGCCTTCACCGGGCTGGGCGCACCTTACTGGGATGCGCATGCACGCGGTGCCCTGATCGGTCTTACCCGCGGTGCCGGCAAGCCTGAAATAGTCCGGGCTGGTCTCGAAGCCGTTGCCTTCCAGACCCGGGATTTGATGATTGCCATTGGCGCCGATATGGCGTTGGCGAACCTGGGAGAGCCTGCACGATTGCGTGTTGACGGTGGTATGGTCGCCAACGACTGGTTTTTACAGTTTCTCGCCGACATTCTTGATATGCCGGTGGATCGCGCCAAAATCAGTGAAACCACCGCATTGGGTGCTGCTTACCTTGCCGGGCTGGAAACCGGCATATACTCAAGCCTTAGTGACATTGAGCAACAATGGCAGGCAGACGCAACCTTCACACCACAAATGTCAAGCGCAGAGCGCAGCCGACGCTATGAAGGCTGGCAGCAGGCGGTTAAACGGGTTTTGTCGCAAGCTGAAGCTTAAACGCTGGCCTATTTCCGGCCCAAATATATTGGGCGTTCCGTGTAAGACACGAGCTTGTCTTTATTGAGCGTATAGGGATCATAGGCCGAAACCATCAAAACCCAGCCGCCTTCTTCAAGATCAAGCGGATTTGAGCGGAAATCACCTTTGCCAAACTCGGCCATTTTGAATTCCCGGGTTTTGCCGGTCTCTCCGACGCGGGCAAGCCTGCCGGTAACAGTAAGGCGTGACACCGGATTACCATTCTTGTCGCTGATAAAAAGCCGTGCTTTTCCACTCTTGGCATCGAAATCAATTTTGGCACTGAGACCGGAACGGATGGACCCGTTAGAACCGGAAAGTGCGCCATCCTGAGATCGCGAGTTCAATCCCTGACGTTTTTTTACAAAAGCCTCAGCGCGATATTTGTCTTTGCTTGAAAGTGCTTCAAAAGAAACATTGACGCCATTTCTGTAAAAAAACACAGCAATAAAAGCCGTTGCAAGCAATACTGAAGATAGCGCTATCAGGCGCGTTTTGCTCCAGGGTTTTTTTACATTTTCTACTATAGTTGTCACTGTTTTCACCGTTTTTAAATCATCGATATATCGCAACAGTTTAGCGCTACGAGCCTAAAGGAGTGTTAAGTCGCGCAATTTGATTAAAAATTGACCTGATCGGGAAGGGCAGCCTTCGGCTTGATTAAATTTAAACCAAATTGGCGTATGTAGCCAAAGAACGCCAATTCCAGCCGGGTATGCCAATGGTCGAGATCGTCGCGGATAAATCAGAAAACCCTCAAGGCAACTCCACAATAACGCGGTTTATGCAATCGGTACTGCAGCGCTCGGGCGCGAGCGGGGACAGTCTTGAATCTGGTGCAGCAGCTATAAAAGTGCTCCTCATACGCTGCACCGGAGCACTGGCAGCATATGCCTCACAAGTGATACTAGCCCGCCTGCTGGGGCAAAGTGAATACGGCATCTTCGCGCTTGTGTGGGTTTGGATCTTAATGTTGGGGCATTTGTCGCCCCTTGGTGTTACGCAAATTGTCTGTCGTTTTGTGCCACATTACTTTGCCCGCGACGAACATGATTTGTTACGTGGGTTTTTATCCTCCAGTTCAATTCTGGTGCTGGTGTTTGCCGTCATCGCCGCTGTTTTAGGCGGTATGGTTCTTTGGTTTGCGCGGCCATGGCTGGATAATATTTATCTGTTGCCTTTTGTGGTCGCACTACTGGTTTTCCCGCTTATAGCCCTTCAGGATTATGTGGAAAGTCTTGCCCGCTCCTTTAACTGGCAAATGCTGGCGATTGCGCCGCCATATGTTGTGCGCCACGGATTAATCGGCCTGGGCATGATTGGGGTCGGCATAAGCGGCCTGCCAGCCACAGCCTGGGTGGCGGTTTGTATAACCTTTGCTGCAACCCTGATAAGTCTGACTGTTCAGGCATTTCTGGTTGCCAGGAAAATCAGAAAGCTGGTCCCCTCCGGGGGGCGGCAAAAGCTTACCTCGACCTGGCTCAAAACCGCCCTGCCATTTGTGTTTGTCGATGGTGCTGCCATTTTGTTTTCCAATGCGGACATTTTAATTCTTGCCTTGTTCGTTGATCCTTCAGCCATAGCGGTATATTTCGCCGCTTCGCGCATATTGCAGCTGGTGGCCTTTGTGCCTTATGCGGCAACAGCGGCAACAGCCCAGAGGTTTTCGGCGCTCAATGCCCTCAATGATCAGGCAGGATTGCGAAATCTTGCCCGCAACACCACCAGATTTACATTTATCCTAGCTTTGGCGGCTGCCGGCTTCATTTATCTGATTGCACCTTTTTTGCTCAACCTGTTCGGTCCCGGTTTTGATGAAGCAATGCCGGTTTTGCTGGTTTTGATGATAGGGCTGATTGTGCAGGCCTATGCCGGACCCGGTGAGGATTTGCTCACCATGCTGGGCTATGAGCGTATCTCCGCAGTATTGTCCGCTTTGTCCTTGGTGCTAAATATTATTCTCAATTTAATTCTGATCCCTGTTTACGGTGTGATTGGTGCGGCAATCGCCACCGCTGTTTCGATTGCCCTGCGCAGCCTCCTTCTGGCTTGGCTGGTTAGAAAACGGTTGAATATAGATATCCTTTTTAGTCTTCCCGTTTCCGGGTTTTTTCAGCGCGATGATTTGAATGAGTAAGAATCGGGAGGCCAAAGGAATGAATAATCCGCTTGAGCACCGGGTGCAAAATATATCAGCCTCAGACCCGCAACCGGAATTTTCAACTGCCTGTCTTGACTGGCAGGGTGTTTTTAACCTTGGCGACGACTGGGAAAATCTAAGCCGCAACGCAGTGGAGGATAATCCATATTACTCCCCCTTGTTCATGCGTGCAGCCCTCGAAAATCTTGAGGCCAACAGCGACCTAAAAGCGCTGGCAGTCTACAGGGGCGAAACACTGGTGGGATTGTGTCCGTTTATCATTGATAAGTGGCGCTGGTTCGGTGCCTGTTCGCTGAACCGGGCGTGGATAAATCCATACTCGACTTTGACGATCCCGCTGGTCGATCGCCGTTACCCGCGCGAGGTCGTCGCAACCCTGCTCGGCGCCATGGCTGAACACGGAGCGTACAGAAAATTCTGGTTGTTTGACAACTTCAACCTCGATGGTTCAGTGGGAACGCTTTTTAGAGAATTTTTAGAAGCCGAAAATTTTGCTTCTGAAACTTTCGATGAATTTGATCGCCCCATTCTTGAGCAGGGCTCCACGTTTGATCAACATATGCGCGATCACGTTTCAAAAAAACGGCGCAAAAACCTGAAGCGCAACCACAGGAAATTGAGTGAACGCGGCAAGGTAGAATTGCGCAGTTTCACTACCGGTCCTGAACTAAAGGCAGCTGTAGAAGATTTCCTGACCATCGAAGCTTCCGGCTGGAAAGGACAGCAGGGCACAGCTCTGGCCTGTAACCGGAACAGCCAGAAATTTGCCCGCCAGGCTTTTGGCGGAACCGGCGGCAAATCGATAACCCGTGCAGACGCACTTTACCTTGATGAGTTCCCAATTGCTGTAAGCCTGTCCATATATACTGGCAAGACCGCCTTTACGCTCAAATGCGCTTATGATGAGACCTATCGCTCCTTTAGTCCGGGCCTGTTGCTGGAAGCGGCCATCATTGAGGATTTCTTTGAAACCGAATGGGTCGAATATCTTGATTCAGCTGTCACAACCACAAACCATGTAATCCAAAACCTGTGGAACAGTTCCATCCCTGTAGGCGATTTGCTCTTGTGTGCGGACAGCCACAGATCTTTTGACAGCTTTCAGAATTTCGCCCATATGGAAAAACTGCGCCGTTTGGGCCGACAAAAACTGAAAAATATTGTGGCTAAATATCGCGGTGACGCGGTATAAGGTGAATTTTCAGCATCCGGTAAAAAGGTTCATAAAATGCTCTATCTTATAGGCGGTATATTCATTTTTTTCGCCGTTCATTGCCTGCCAATGATGGTCGAAACCCGCGAGCGATTGATTGAGCGGGTAGGGACGATTGCCTATCAGGTGGGCTTTGCACTTGTATCATTCCTTGGTCTCGGGCTGATGATCTGGGGCAGGAGTGTCATGGAGTTTACCGAAATATGGCAACCCTTTGGCTGGGCGCGCTATGCCACCATCATGTTGATGTTCCCTGCTGTATTGCTGATCGTTTCAGCCTTTGGCCCGGAAAACTCATTTCGCCGCATCCTTGGCCACCCGATGATACTGGCCGTGGAATTGTGGGCCATAGCCCATCTGCTGGCCAATGGTGACCTTGCTTCCATCCTGTTTTTTGGAGCCTTCTTCTTGTGGGCATTGGCAGCATTCATCTCAGCGCGCCGCCGCAAGCCACCTGTTGGTGGCAGAGCCGGACTGCTTAATGATATCGGGTTCGTTGCCGTGGCACTGGTTGTCTACGTTAGCGCCATTCGCTACCATGTATGGTTTGCCGGGGTCTCGCTTCTTAACTAAAGCCTGCCTTGTATTCGGCATGGAATTCCCGTAAAAATACCGCACTGCAACAGATTTGCTGCAATGCAATTATTCAAACACGAAAGTGGCCTGCCCCATGTCCGTTCAATCTTCTGTCCGCCGCCTGACCGCACCGCAAATCACCGCCCGCAAGGGAGGTGAACCTATTGTTTCGCTCACCGCCTACCACGCCCATACTGCAGCCATTGCTGATCCGTTTGTGGATTTTCTGCTGGTCGGTGACAGTCTGGGCATGGTCATGCATGGCATGGAAAACACACTTGGTGTGCCGCTTGAATTGATGATTATGCACGGGCGTGCGGTTGTGCGCGGTAGCCAGCGCGCCTTGATCGTGGTTGACATGCCGTTTGGAACTTACGAGGAAAGCCCGTCTGAGGCTTTTAAAAATTCGGCACGGGTAATGAAGGAAACCGGCTGTGGAGCCATAAAGCTTGAAGGCGGCACCCGCATGGCCGAAACCATTGACTATTTGACCCAGCGCGGCATTCCGGTAATGGCGCATATCGGCTTGACGCCGCAGTCCGTCAATGTACTTGGCGGGTTTAAAACTCAAGGCCGCACCAAAGACGCCTGGGCAGCGATTGAGGCCGATGCCAAAGCCGTGGCAAAAGCCGGTGCCTTTGCCATCGTGCTGGAAGCCATGGCTGAACCGCTGGCACAGCGTATAACCAAACAGATTTCCATACCCACAATTGGAATTGGTGCTTCCGCTGCTTGTGATGGTCAAATTCTGGTGATGGAAGATATGTTGGGCCTTACCGGGCAAGTGCCCAAGTTTGTCAAGGAATTTGGGCAGGTTGGCACAGAAATCCAAGCCGCCATCAAGGCGTATGCACAAGAGGTCAGCACCCGAAAATTCCCGGCTGCCGAACACACTTATGCCATGAAGGATGACTAGAGCCTGTCTTATTGAGGCCCGCACATTAACCGTCAAAATCTGAATGATTGCGATTTTCGTGTTTGCAGTCTATTTTACGCAAAACTTCTGGACGCAAGTGTGCTGGAACCGATCGATTTTCAAAGGTGGAGTGATTTTTTTGAGTGATATTTTTCGCGAAATAGATGAAGAAATTCGTCAAGACCGCGCCAAAGATATGTGGAAGAAATACGGCGTCTACATCATCGCGCTGGCCGCACTGGTTGTGGTATCTATCAGTGGTTTCAAAGCCTGGCAGTATTATTCACTTCAGCAGGCGGAAAAAGCCGGTGTTGCTTATCTTGAAAACATGGTTCTGGTCGATAACGGTGAAGATGCAAAAGCTCTGGAAGCCTTTCGCGCCATGTCGCAAAAAGGTTCTACTGGATTTTATCTGCTGGCAAAATTTCAGGAAGCAGGCCTGTTGGCCAAAGCGGGTAAAGATGGTGAGGCGATTGCCGTTTATGATACGCTTGCCGCTAACTCGAAACTGGATGAAAGTCTGCGCAATCTGGCAAAGTTCCGGGCGGCACTTTTGTTGTCCAATACCGCCTCATACAAGGAGGTTGAAGACAGAATTGGTGATTTGGCAACAACCGGTAATCCCTGGCGCCAGTCCGCCCAGGAAATCCTCGCAATTACCGCCTTTAGAACCGGTAACCTGGTCAAAGCCGAGGAAATTTTCGTTGTCCTCGCCACCGATCCTGAAACCCCCAACGATATGCGGACGCGCGCGACCGCGATGATTTCCATCATCACGCCCCAACTGCCTGCGTCGGCAACAAAAACTGAGGAAACCAAACCGGATGCTCAATAGCATACCTGGAAATCTAAACTTAAAACCCGTCAACGCCTGCGCCCCGGTGAGATTCAGACATTTCATTGCTGTGGTGCTGGCAGGTTTGATTCTTTCGTCCTGTTCGACGGTAAATGACCTCGTGCCTGATGCGGTCAGCGACCTTCTGCCTGGCAAGGCGGAAGAGGCACCACTGGAGGGCGAGCGCCGTGCAGTTTTGAAAAACTCTTCCGGTTCACTGGGCGTGGATGCTGAGGCTTCAGCCAGTCCGGTCATTATTCCCCAGGCTTTTGTCAATACCAACTGGGCCCAGCCCGGTGGACTGCCGAGCAATGCCATCGAGCATCCTGCCTTGAGTGCCCAGCCAAAGAGATTGTGGCGAACCAATGCGGGTAGCGGATCAAGCAGCAACGGCCGCCTGACAGCAAGTCCCATTGTGGTAGGCAATTTTATTTTCGTACTCGACACCAGAGCAACGGTTCGTGCGTTCTCGACCACCAACGGTGGTGCTTTGTGGAGTGTAGCACTGACACCCAAAGACGAAGAGGATGATGAAGGCTTTGGCGGTGGTGTGGCTGCCGGCGATGGCAAAGTTTTTGCTGTTACCGGATTTGGTTCGGTTGTCGCTCTTGATATGGCAAGTGGCAAGATACTCTGGCGCCGCGAACTTGGTGTGCCGATCCGTTCTGCCCCCACCGTTAAAAGCGGGCGTGTTTATGCAATAACCGTTAACAATGAAATTTTCGCTCTTAATGCCAGCGACGGTGAAACCGCGTGGAAATTCAGAGGCGTCAGCGAAAGCGCGGGTCTGTTGGCCAGTACCAGCCCGGCTGTTAGTGGCGGCTACGTCATTGTACCTTATTCCTCGGGCGATATTGTAGCCTTTCGCGAAGCAGATGGGTCACCCGTATGGACAGACAGTCTGACCAAAACCGGCAGTTTAAGCTCTCTGGCCCAACTGAATGATATTTCCGGCAGGCCGGTGGTTTATGACAATAAAGTCTATGCTATCAGCCATGGTGGCCGGTTTTCTTCACTGGATCTTAAAACCGGAGCGCGCGTGTGGGGACGAAATATCACAGGGGTGCAAACACCATGGGTTGCCGGTGACACAATTTTTGTTCTTAGCCTTGAAAACAAGATAATGGCATTGTCGCGCAATACCGGTAAAGTGCGCTGGATTACCTCTCTCAACGAGTTAGTTAAAGGTGACAGCAAATTGCAATGGAGCGGGCCGGTACTTGCCGGGGGGCTATTATGGCTGGTATCTTCCAAAGGTCAGGCCCTGTCACTTTCGCCTCAAAGCGGAAAAAGTCTGGGATCACTTTCAGTTGGCGGCAGTATGTTTATTGCGCCGATTGTTGCCAACAACACGATTTATTTCCTTACCGATAGTGCCGATCTGATTGCCATGCGATAAGGCCTCCAAACATTAACCAGGCTCTAAACTCATGAGTTTTACTGTTGCCATTGTGGGCAGACCCAATGTCGGTAAGTCAACGTTGTTTAATCGCATTGTTGGCAAACGGCTGGCCCTTGTCGACGACACCCCCGGCGTGACCCGTGATCGGCGCGAAGGTGACGGTCGCATTGGCGCTTTGCGCTTTTCCGTGTTCGATACCGCCGGTCTTGAGGTCGCTTCAAAAGAAACCCTGGAAGGGCGCATGCAATCCCAGACTGAAATGGCCATAGAACAATCTGATGTGGTTGTGTTCCTGATTGATGCCATTGCCGGTGTAACCCCGCTCGACAGCCGCTTTGCCGAATTATTGCGCAAATCCGATACACCGATAATTCTGGTTGCCAACAAGTGTGAAAGCCGCAAGGGAAAATCCGGTCTCAATGAAGCATTTTCACTCGGGCTGGGTGAAGCTATCGCCCTTTCAGCCGAACATGGTGAAGGCATGGTCGACCTTGGCGAGGCGATCAGAAAAACCGGCGTGATTGACGATCATGATATCGCCGTCGATGCCGAGATTGATGCGCTTGACCAGGATGAGGAAGGGGGCAAAAACCGCCCCTTGCGCATTGCTGTCATCGGCCGTCCCAATGCCGGTAAATCGACCTTTATCAATAGTTTGATTGGTGAAGACAGATTATTGACCGGGCCTGAAGCGGGCGTTACGCGCGATTCGATCGGGGTTGAATGGACCTATAACAACAAGCCGTTGAAACTGTTCGATACCGCCGGCATGCGGCGGCGCGGGCGCGTCAGCGGCAAGTTGGAAAAACTGTCGGTGGCCGATGGCTTGCGCGCTGTAAAGTTCGCTGAAGTTGTGGTGTTGATGATTGATGCCGACCAGCCGCTGGAAAAGCAGGATATACATATTGCCGATCTGGTCGAGCGCGAAGGCCGCGCCCTGGTGATAGCTGTAAACAAGTGGGACCAGGTAAAAGACAAAGCCAGGCGATTAAAGGAACTGCGCGCCCAGGCCCAACGGATATTGCCACAATTTGGCGGTATCCCGCTGGTGGCAATTTCTGCCCTCAAGGGGCACGGGTTCAAACAATTGATGACGGCTGTATTTGAGGTTTATGCCTTGTGGAACCAGCGTGTAAACACAGCAAAGCTGAATGCCTGGTTTCGCGAGGCTATTGAGCGCCATCCACCACCGGCAGTTCAGGGGCGGCGGATTAAGTTGAAGTTTATCACCCAGGCTAAAATTCGCCCGCCAACTTTTGCGGCCTTTTGTTCCCTGCCTGATGATTTGCCGAGATCATATGTGCGTTATTTGATAAAAAGCATGCGTGAAGTATTCAACCTGCCGGGAATTCCCATTCGGTTTCACTTGCGCAAAGGTAAAAACCCCTACGCCGGCAGGAAACGGTAAATAGCGGTTTATTGCCGCTGGAAACGTACAACCTCACCATTTCCTGTGTAATCAGGCGCTGACAGCTTGACGAAAAGCGGGGCGATATCTTCCGGCCTGGGTAAGGTGTCGGGATCTTCTCCCGGCATGGCCTGGGTGCGCAATTTTGTATGCACCGGACCGGGATCAAGCAGGTTTGCCTTGACAGAAGTATTGCCCAGCTCATTGGCGTAGGTTTTTACCATGGCTTCAAGGGCGGCTTTGGTTGTGCCATAGCCTCCCCAGTAAGCCGTATGGGAGGTTGCAACCGATGAGGTGACAAAGATAGCGCGCCCGGCATCAGACACCCGCAACAAAGGATCAAGTGAGCGGATAAGACGATGATTGGCGCTAAGATTGACATCAAGAAGTTTACTTAAGGCCTTTGGGTCGAGATGATTTAAAGGCGTCAAAGGTCCGAGAATTGCCGCATTGCCGATCAGAATATCAAGTTTCCCCCAGCGCTCGTAAATGGCGGCACCCAGGCGATTAATTCCCTCGCCGTTGCAAACGTCAAGCGGCACCAGCGTTGCTTCACCGCCGTGGGCTTTAAGCTCATCATCCAGATCCGTCAATCCGCCTTGCGTACGCGAAACAGCGATGATGTGCGCGCCCTGTTTCGACAGGGCAACGGCTGCGGCACGGCCAATACCACGCGATGCACCAGTGACTACCGCAAGGCGGTCTTTGAGTTTCAATGAAGTCATGGTCTAGCCGGTTTAAGCCAGAAATGACAATTGCCGCGGATCAGAGCGGCCATTTTTGTCAGTCAGAACGGTTGGATAATCGCCGGTAAAACAATGATCGGTGAATTGCGGCGCTAAATTATCGCGGCCTTCAAAGCCCATGGACTTATACAAGCCGTCAACGGATAGAAATGCCAGGGTGTTAACGCCCATAATCTCGCGCATTTCTTCCAGAGAATGCGTCGCCGCAAGCAGAGAATCCTGGTTAGGTGTATCAATACCGTAGTAATCCGGGAACTTGATTGGCGGGCTGGCCACGCGCAAATGAACCTCCAGTGCCCCGGCATCATACATCATGCGGACAATTTTCTCGGAAGTTGTTCCCCTGACCACACTGTCGTCAACCAGCACAATACGTTTGCCTTCAACCTGGCTTCTGTTGGCGCTGTGTTTCAGCTTGACCCCCAATGAGCGAATTTGCTGAGTAGGTTCGATGAAGGTACGCCCGACATAATGATTGCGGATAATGCCAAGTTCAAAGGGAATGCCCGAATGCTGGGCAAAGCCAATAGCTGCGGGCACACCGCTGTCGGGCACGGGGATGATAACATCAGCTTCAACCGGCGCCTCAATAGCCAGTTGTTTGCCGGTAAGTTTGCGCACATCATAAACATAACGCCCGTCCACCAGACTGTCAGGCCGGGCAAAATAAATATACTCAAAAATACACGGCCGCGCCTTGACCTTGGGGAACGGATGCAGGCTTTCAACACCGTCCTTGGTAATGACAACAATTTCGCCATTCTCGATATCGCGGATAAATTTGGCCCCGATAATATCGAGCGCACAGGTTTCCGACGCCAGAATATAACACCCATCCAGCTGGCCCAGCACTAACGGGCGAATGCCAAGCGGATCGCGCGCACCGATCAGTTTCTTGTTGGTGAGGCCGACAAGCGAGTATGCCCCTTCGATCTGGCGGATGGCATCGATGAATTTTTCAACAAAGCGCGTGCGCGGAGAGCGCGAAACCAGATGCAGCACAATTTCCGTGTCTGACGTGGTCTGGTATATGGCCCCTCGTTTGACCAGTTCCTTGCGCAGGCTTAGGGCATTGGTGAGGTTGCCATTGTGACAGATTGAAAAACCGCCATCGGCGAGATCAGCAAACAGCGGCTGGACATTTCGCAATATTGTGCCGCCGGTGGTAGAATATCGCGTATGCCCGATGGCCAGACGGCCACTCAGTTTGTCAATGGTTGACTGGCGCGAAAAATGGTCCCCCACCAGACCCAGACGACGCTCGGCGTTAAAATGTTTGCCGTCGTAGCTAACAATACCGGCAGCTTCCTGCCCGCGATGCTGCAGGGCGTGCAGGCCAAGAGCGGTGAGGGCGGCGGCATCAGGATGGCCAAAAACACCAAAGACACCGCATTCTTCTCGCAAGGTATCGCTATATAAAGGATCTTCAACGGTTGTCTGTTCGGTGTCAGTAACACCGTCGTTTTTCAGATATGACATGAAGGTGAAACCTTAAGTGACCAAGCCTGTTCCTGTGTCGAAAGTATCATAGTAAAAACTCTCGAAGTCCGCGGGCCTTCGTCACTGAGTAGTGCCCGTCGTACTTTCAAGTAATTGATCTAAACCTTGTCTTTCACCCTGCCTATAGCCTGTTTCAGCCTGCGTGTCAGTGCCTGTGACCGGATTTTCTGGTTTTTGATTAAGAAGGTCTGATTTCGGGCTCCTTGGCGCTTCGGGAGGAATTTCGCTGTTTGCGGCAGTTTTCTTGCCGCCGATCAAATCCTCGATCATGCCTTTTGGTAAAACACCGACAATCAGATTTCCCGTACCTTCCAAAATCGGCATGGTCCGGGCATTTTGTATCCACGTTGGGTAGTTTTGCTGCGGCACCAGTGAACTGAAGAACAAAAAGGCCACGGCAACCAGTAAAATACCACGCCCCAGACCAAAGATAAACCCGAGGGTCCGGTCCAAAGCACCGATGCGGCTTTCCAGCAGTATCTCTGTTAATAAAATAACCAGCAGCGAAATGGCGATCAGAATGGCAAAAAAACTGCCTCCGATCAAAACCCCTTTTGCCAGAATATCAGGTTGAATATATCCCCGGACGACGGGCAGCAACGGCTGGTAAACAAGATAAGCGCCAATAGCCGCGGCAAGCCATGCCACAATCGACAGGACTTCACGGGTAAATCCACGCATCATAGCCAGCAGACCCGAAATCAACATGATGACAATTAGAATAATATCAAGCCAGGTAAAGGGCATCAAAACCTATAAAAAAGAGTTCTGTTGAGGCACTTAAATAGTGTTTCTGGCGCGACCATATCATATTTTACAATTTTGCCATAGAAGACTGCACGATATTACCAGCTAATTTTTTTCATGCTGATTTTGCTGTTGTTTGCTGGATGAAACCAGTTTGCTGGCCAGGTGGGCAAGCCCGCTGACACCGTTGAGAGTGATGCTTTTCGGCGGTTTTCCGATTGTCTCAGCATTTGCCATCGGCAGAGTTGCCGCCTTAAACCCGAGTTTTGCCGCTTCCTTCAGGCGAGTTTCAGCCCGCGGTATCGACCGCACAGCACCTGCCAGGCTTATTTCCCCGAAATATACATTGCGTGGCGGTAAGGGGGTGGCGGTGAGGGATGATATCAAAGCCGCTGCAACGGCGAGGTCTGCTGCGGGTTCGTTAAGTTTGAGCCCGCCTGCCACATTGAGGTAGACATCAATGCCGGCAAAGCTTAACTGGCAATGAGCCTCCAGCACCGCCAGTATCATCGCCAGCCGGGACGAATCCCAGCCAATGACCGCGCGCCGCGGTGTACCCAGAGGCGAGGCAACTGCAAGGGCCTGAATTTCCACCAGCAATGGCCGCGTGCCTTCGATGCCGGCATATACAGCCGAACCCGGCGAGGTCTCGTCACGGTCACTTAAAAACAGCTCTGAAGGATTGGAGACTTCAGACAGTCCCGCGCCGGTCATTTCAAACACACCGATTTCATCAGTCGGGCCGAAGCGGTTTTTAACAGCGCGCAAAATGCGGAATATGTGACCGCGCTCACCTTCGAAATAAAGCACGGTGTCAACCATATGCTCCAATACCCGGGGCCCCGCTATCTGGCCTTCTTTGGTGACATGGCCAATCAAAAAAAGCACAACACCTTTGGCCTTGGCAAATCTGATCAGTGCCTGAGCACCCGAACGCACCTGTGAAACAGTGCCGGGGGCAGCTTCAAGGTCAGACGACCAGATGGTTTGGATTGAATCTATGACAACGGCTGCAAGTCCTGGTTGCGCTTCCAGGGTGGCGATAATATCGCTGAGGTTGGTTTCAGCAGCCAGTCCTGTGGTGGCATCGGCCAGTCCCAGACGCTCGGCGCGCAGGCGCACCTGGGCAATGGCTTCTTCGCCGGAAATATACGTGGTCACATGACCGGCCTTGGCCAGTTTCGCCACCACCTGCAGCATCAGCGTTGATTTGCCAATGCCGGGGTCTCCGCCCACCATAATGGCTGATCCCGGCACCAGACCGCCACCGGCAACCCGGTCAAATTCATCAATGCCGGAAAAAAAGCGTTCGGGTTCATCATCTTTGCCGCTGAGTGGTTGCAGATCAATCACCCGGCCTTTTGAAACCCTGCTTTTAAGCGGGCCCGCAGCAATGCCGGAAGTTGAACCAACTTCTTCAACTATGGTATTCCAGCCGCCGCAACTGTCGCAACGACCGGCCCACTTGGCACTGACCGCACCACAGGACTGACAGGTAAATTCTCGTGATTGCCGAGCCATATCAGATTATACCATATTGTTAGAAACGAACAGTTTTGCCTTTATTCCCCGCACCGTCCCGGCCTTGAGCCGGGATCTTCTGGCGATTGTGTTGAACATTAACAGGTCCCGGCTCAAGGCCGGGACGGTGCGGGAAACCTTAAGCTTTAAGAATATCCATCTGTATCGGACCTTCGGCGCGACCATGGATAAACTGATCGACATATTCATTGCCGCTGTTGTCAATATCTGCCACATCACCATTCCAGATAATGCGCCCTTTGTGGATCATGGAAGCGTCATCACCAATCTTG
Source organism: Alphaproteobacteria bacterium (assembly GCA_024278055.1). GTDB lineage: Bacteria > Pseudomonadota > Alphaproteobacteria > Rhizobiales > JAJFHR01 > JAJFHR01. The sequence continues at coordinate 23,126 of JAJRTY010000157.1, forward strand.
CGCGCACTGGCCATGTCATGAGTAATTGAAATAGCCGTGGCACCGAGGCGTTTGACGCAATCAACAATCAGGTCGTTGATAACGTCCGCCATAATCGGATCAAGCCCGGTGGTGGGTTCGTCGAAGAAGATAATTTCCGGGTCCGCGGCAATGGCGCGGGCCAGGCCCACGCGTTTTTGCATGCCGCCGGATAGCTCATTTGGGCTGAGGTCCATCACTTCCGCGCCCAGACCGACCTGACGGAGTTTTTCCTGGGCCTTTTCACGCGCCTCCTCACGGTCCATGCCGGAACCCTGAATGAGCCGGAAAGCAACGTTTTCCCACACCGGCAGACTGTCGAACAAAGCCGCACCATGAAACAGCATACCGAATTTACTCATAAGCTTGTCGCGTTCGTGCTGGGGCAGGTGGCCTACCTCCTGGCCATCAAGGCGAATGTTGCCCGAGGTTGGTGTCATAAGTCCGATTATGCATTTTAACATCACCGATTTACCGGTGCCTGAGCCACCGATAACAACCATTGAGTGGCCGCGTTTTACTTGCAGGTTGATACCATCAAGAACCTTTTTGGGGCCAAAGTTTTTGTGAACATCTTTCAGTTCAATATGAAATTCAGAATTACCGGTCATGAGAACAACAATGAGGTGAGGGCGTAGTTGGCCGCCAGGATGAGAATGGATGCGGAGACAACAGCATTGGTGGTTGCACGGCCAACGCCTTGCGCCCCGCCTTTACTTTGATAGCCATGATAACAGCCCATGAGAGCGATGATAAAGCCGAACACCGCTGCCTTGACCAGACCCGAAGCGACATCATTGAACTCAATGAAATCGACTGAGTTGCGAATATAGACCGCACCATTAAAGCAGAGACTTTTGGTGCCAACCACATAGCCGCCCATGATGCCGAGAATATCAGCGATCAACACCAAAAAAGGCAGGGTGATTGTTGCCGCCAGCAAGCGCGGCACCACCAGGTATTTAAACGGGTTGGTGGAAAGTGTGCGCAGCGCATCAATTTGTTCGGTTACCCGCATGGTACCGATTTCAGCCGCCAGTCCAGCGCTGACACGCCCGGCCACCATCAGACCGGCCATCACCGGACCCAACTCACGGGTAATACCCAATGCGACGATGGAGGCAACCAGACTTTCGGCGTTAAAACGTGAGCCGCCAATATAAATCTGCAAGGCCAGCACACCGCCGGTGAAAAAGGCGGTCAGACCAACCACCGGCAGGGAATTATAACCGATCTTGACCATTTGCGCGAAAATCAGCCGGAAATAGATCGGCGGCAAAACAATATGGCGTACGGCATCGCGCGTGAATATGGTGAGACGGCCGGTCTCTTCGAATACGCCAAGAACAAATTGACCAATTATTGCGAGAGGATTCAAATGGAAAGCCCTTATTCGATTGTTTTTTTACCGGTAGACCCGGTTGAAACGATTCCCTAAACGAGTAAGGACCTCATATGAAAGAGTTTGACTGGCGTACGCAACCCCATCCAGCGAAATTTTTTCACCAAATATTTCCGCATTCCCCGAGCGTGACACCGAATTGTCAGGCAAATCGGTGACATCAACACAAATCATATCCATGGAAACACGACCGATGACCGGGGCTAAATGACCGGCAATATAAACCTGGGCGCGGGTTTGCGCGTTGGAGCCACCCAGATTTCGAAAAAATCCATCGGCGTAACCCAGACCCAGTATTGCAACTTTTGAAGGCCGCTGGCAGACAAATGTCGAGCCATAGCCCACAGACTGCCCCACGGCCACATCGCGCACCTGCAATATGGTGGCGCTTAAAGTGACAACAGGTTTGATTGTTGTGCTGGTTTTTCCAATCGGATCGCTGCCATAAAGAGCAATTCCGGGCCGAACCATATCGAAATGCGTATCAGGTGCAGATAGGGTACCAGCTGAATTCGCCAGGCTGAAAATGGCGTCAGGGGCAAGATCGCGCAAGGCTTCAAATTTTGCGACCTGTTGTTGATTAAGCTCATTGGCGGGCTCATCGCCACAGGCAAGATGGCTCATCACCATACACAGATTGAAATCCCGAAAAGCGCTGGCGGATTGAAAAAACCTAATCGCTTCGTCATATTCCAAACCCAGACGATTAATGCCGGTATCCACATGCACCGCAGCAGGCAGGCGAACATCCATATCCCGGCAAAATTGCGACCACTCGTCGATTTCTTCCAGGCTGGCAAGAACAGGACGCACATTTTGCTGCGCACACCCGGGCGCCGCACCCTTGATCAATCCGTTGAGAAGATAAATCTCAGCATTGGGCAAGAGGCTGCGCAATGTTGCAGCTTCACTCAATATGGCGACAAAGAATATCCGGCACCCGGCGTCCCACAATGCCCGGGATACCGGTTCAACACCCAGCCCGTAAGCATCAGCCTTAACCACACCGGCACATTGCGACGATCCGGCAAGAGCAGCCAGCGTCCGGTAATTCTCCTTGAGAGCACCAAGGTTGACGCTCAATTGCGCCATTGCACCCGGTGACCTGATTGATGGTGATGTCATATCAATGTCCGCTCCCTGAAAATCTGATGCGCGGTTACCGGGATTTAAGTGGACGGCGAAAAAAGCAGGTACACCTTTGAACTTTGCCGCCAAAAGTGCGACTGCATTTTGGGCGGTCAGCCCGCCCCATCGGAGGCGCCTTGCACCGTGAGACAGAAAATGGCGGAGAGGATGGGATTCGAACCCACGATACGCGTTAACGTATACTCCCTTAGCAGGGGAGCGCCTTCAGCCACTCGGCCACCTCTCCGAGACCGTGTATATGTGGTTGAAAGGTGAGTGTCAAAGGAGATTTTGCCGTGCTGAGCAAGTTTCTTTCAGGTCAGCTTGTGATCATTGTAAGCAAATTTTCAACCCTTCCTTAAACAACGATTTAAACCCGGCTTTAAACGAAATTGTATATGTATATTGGCTGACTGCTATCTCCAAAAATGAAAAAAGAAAATCCGCACGGATATGAAATCGGCCAAATTTAAATTTTCCGAAGAAACCCTTGGCGCCACCATAGTCGGCGTTGCCATGATCACGGGCATGGTGGCCGCTATAATTTTTGCCAGCAATAATGTAGGCTCAGTGCGAGGCGGTTTTGCCAGTGGAAATAAATATCCGGCCAAGGCCTTTGTCGTCAAGCGACTGGGTTCGCTCAAGGCCAACACCATAAGTGAGGACATAAACACAGCCGGCGGCCTCAGTGTTGATGTGAATTTTGATGAAGTCCGGCAAAAACTCAAATTGAAAATAACAGATCCGTCCGGCAAGCCGATGAAGCGCGTGAGCGTAAAGGCGCGGGCGCGTAAAGTCGATCAACAGCACCCCCCCAAAAGCTTTGCTTTAAAAGAGTATCCCAAAGGCGAGTACCGTTCAGATTCCCTGGGCCTTGATAAAGGTGGCTGGGTTTTATCGGTCTCAGCCTATGATCTTTTTGCGCGCGGTGAAAACAAGTTGCTGTTTCATACCGAAAGGCCGCTGTTTGTAAAATAACAGCCTGTTCTACCAGTGCCCGGTATTTTCCATCGACGCCCACGGCTCCTGCACAGGCAGGGCATCACCTTCCTGCAATAGCTCTATAGAGATACCATCAGGTGAGCGCACAAACGCCATGCGCCCGTCGCGCGGTGGCCGGTTGATGATAACACCTTTGTCCATGAGGTTTTGGCACAGGTCGTAAATATTCTCGACTTCATAGGCCAGATGGCCAAAATTACGCCCTTCGCCATATTCTTCCGGGTCCCAATTATAAGTAAGCTCTAATTCCGAGCCGATACCTTCACCAGGAGGGGCGAGGAAAATCAGGGTGAAACGCCCGGCTTCAATCTCCTTGCGCCGGGTTTCCACCAGGCCAAGTTTGTTGCAGTAAAAATCAAGCGAGGCATCAAGGTCGCTGACGCGGACCATTGTGTGGAGGTATTTCATCTGACAGGCTCCATTGTGTCATTGCGGTGATTGTCGCTATGATACCTTGAACAGGGGGCGTGGCACCAGAAATAACGGGGATTGGTAAAAAAATGACGGTGAAAAACATTGCCGCCAAAATCAGGGAAATGATTGAGACCTCGAGGCAATGTGCGATTTTCACCGGTGCCGGTATCAGCACGGAAAGCGGTATACCTGATTTTCGCAGTCCCACCGGTCTGTGGAAGAATAACATGCCGATTGATTTTCGCGATTTTGTTGCGTCTGAAGAAGCCAGAGTTGAAGCCTGGCGGCGCAAGTTTGCCCTTGAAGACAAGTTCCTCGCAGCCAGGCCCACCCGCGGCCACAAGGCTGTCGCTCACCTGATTGAAATTGGCCGCGCCACCTGCGTCATCACCCAGAATATTGATAATCTTCATCAGGCCTCCGGCATCGATGATAATCAGATTATAGAGTTGCACGGCAATGGCACCTATGCCACCTGTCTCACCTGTCACAGGCGCCACGAAATGCAGTGGATAGGGGAGGTTTTCAAGGCCAGCGGACTCCCGCCAGACTGCACGCATTGCGGCGGCATCGTCAAATCCGCCACCATTTCCTTTGGCCAGTCCATGCCAGAGCAAAAAATGCGCGAAGCAGAAGCTGCGTCGCTGGCCTGTGACCTGTTTATCGTGCTGGGTTCATCTTTGGTGGTGTATCCCGCTGCGGGTTTTCCCATTATCGCCAAACGCAACGGTGCCGGACTTGTAATCATTAATCAGGAGGAAACCGAGCTCGATACAATCGCCGATCTTGTCGGGCATAATGATATCGGCGACGTCATGGCACCGCTGATGGACCTGCAGGCTGGAAGTTGAATTGAATGCCGGGTTGGAAAATGTGACTTAATAACCGCGTTTTCCAATTAGTTTGTTACTGATTAAATTAACCGTAATTCCCAACAGGTTGAAAACAAACATTTATACGATTCTCAATTTCCGAAAAAAAACCACACCTGTGGACAATGTACATTTCCTGTGCCGCAGAGCAGAAAAATATCCCTTAATTTATAGTTAACACTGTACAAACCTCCTCTCAATGTTTCACAATTTAATTTATTAGCGAAGTGATTCTGACGAGGCGGTAAGAGGGGCCATTGAGTATTGCCTAGAGTTGAACACATAATTGAGACGGGCGAAGAGGCAGCTCTTGAGGTTGTGCAGGTTGCAGGCGCCATCAAGTGGTTTGACGCTGCCAAAGGCTATGGCTTTCTCATTCCCGACGATGATCTTCCAGATATCCTCATTCATTCCAGCTGTTTGCAAAAAGATGGTTTCGACACCATTTTAGAAGGTGCGCGTGTTGTTTGTGAGGCGGTTGAACGCCCCAAGGGCTGGCAGGCACTGAAAATCCTTTCCCTGGATAATTCAACAGCAATCCAGCCGGCGCAAAAACCACCGGCACGTACCCATGTGGCTGTGGTGGCTGAAAGTGATTTTGTCAAAGTCACGGTTAAATGGTTCAATCGCGTGCGCGGCTATGGCTTTGTCGCCGAAGGTACTACGGGACCTGATATTTTCGTGCATATGGAAACCATGCGCAAATACGGCATCACCGAGTTGCGGCCCGATCAGGAGCTTTATGTGCGCTACGGCAACGGACCCAAGGGCCTGATGGCAGCCGAACTCAAGCTCAACCTTGAGACCAGCCCGCAAGGCCCGCATTAAACCTCATATCCGGCATCACCAATCCGACACATTTAGAGCCTATTTCAATCCCAGTTCATGTGTCTAACCCATCATAACAGGAACACCGTAATGCCGCGTTTCATGACTTATTTTCTTGTACTGATTGCCTTCAGCGCAGTCCCTTTGACGTCAACCGTTTTTGCTGCAGGAAAAATGCGCGTTGAAACCGTCATCATCAAAACAGCAACCGGCGAATACTCCTTTGAAGCGGAAATTGCCGATACGCCCTTGCACAAATCTCAAGGCCTCATGCGTCGGCCATTCATGGATGCCGATCGCGGCATGTTGTTTGATAACGGCGCTGAGCGCGAAATGTTCATGTGGATGAAAAACACCATCCTGGCACTGGACATGATTTTCATCACCAAAGACGGTACCGTCGCCAGCATAGCCAAAAACACCGTGCCATTTTCAGAGACCATCATCCCGTCGGGCCAGCCTGTAAGAGGGGTACTCGAAGTCAACGCCGGCACTGCCGACAGAATAGGCCTCAAGCCCGGCGACAAAGTCATGCATGCGATGTTTCAGTGAAACCGGTGCAGAGCTAAAATCTTCCCTTCCCCTTGTAGGGAGAGATCGAGGGTGGCGCGCGCCTGTATTATGTCATTAGCACGGGTAACGCAAAATCATTGCGCCGGATAGCTCTGAAACACCGTTTCAGGTCCGGTGCCGCCAAATGTCACAACTTTGAATGCCTGGCGTTCGCTGCCATATTCCATTCCCGGTGATCCTGCGGGCATGCCGGGAACGGCTATTCCTCTGATTTCGGGTTTGGTCTTCAAAAGCTTCTTAACATCGGCAAGCGGCACGTGACCCTCAACGATGTAGCCGCCTACGGATGCCGTATGGCAGGCCTGGAGGCGATCGGGGACCGATGCCATCTTTTTAACCGACGCCATATCATCTGTATCGGTGACTTTGACGGTGAAGCCTGCTTCGGTGGCGCGTTCAGCCCATTTGCGCAACAGCCACAGGTTGGTGATTTGAACAGGTTGATGACCGGAAGATCGCTGTCTGCAAGCGCTGCCTGCATGCTGATTGCGCCGGATATGACCATGGCCGGAATGGTTAGGGTAATAACTTTCAAAATTTTCATGTGGCTGTTCTTTCTTTGCTGTAACGGGTCCAGTTGGCAAATTCAGTTGAAAGTATCCGCATATACCGAAATTGGTCAACAGGTCATATTGTCCCATTTACCGGCCTGAATTATGCCGCACGGTCATTTTAGGGTTGCGCATGAACAGTTGATATGTAACTAAGCCGCTCAACCTGTTTTCGTCGGGGCATGGCGCAGCCTGGTAGCGCACCTGGTTTGGGACCAGGGGGTCGCAAGTTCGAATCTTGCTGCCCCGACCATTTTGAGGTTTTGATCTCGAAAACCCTGAAGCCAGCCCGCTCCCCCGTCCCAACCATCCGGTAACGGTACCCTGTGGGGTGGTTGGGACGGGGGAGCGGGCTGGCTTCAGGGTTTTTGAGCCAGACACTTGATCTTTGGACAGTAAAACATTTGGTTTGAAGGATCTGGTTGAGGATATATAGTCTTTTCCATCAATCAGATTCGAAGGAGGCATTTCCCATGGTTGCGCGCATTTTCAAACCGGCAAAAACCGCCATGCAGTCGGGAACGGCTAAGACCAAACTATGGCTGCTGGAATATGAACCCGAAGTTGCCCGCAAAATTGACCCGCTAATGGGCTGGACCGGCTCAGGCGATGTGAATTCCCAGATCAGACTGAAATTTGATACTAAACAGGCTGCCATCGATTATGCTGACAACAATGGTATTGCCTATCGCGTGTCCGAGCCCAGGGAGCGCAAACGCAAACCCAAAGCCTATTCGGATAATTTCAAATTTGGCCGCATTGGACAATGGACACATTAACCGGAGACACAACAAACCGGTGTTTTTGCAGCGCCTGAATTTACCACATCAAAAAAGGCCCCGTAGCTCAGCTGGATAGAGCAACGGACTTCTAAGCGGAGGTTCTGGATGGTATTAAAAATGGAGAATCAAAAGGTTAGGTAAATCGGCGCTGTGAGCAAACCGTTTTCCAAACCGTATGAAACAGATTTGGCCCCGTAGCTCAGCTGGATAGAGCAATTGACTTCTAATCAATAGGTCGCACGTTCGAATCGTGCCGGGGTCACCAAATTTTCAAACAATATCAAATAGATACGGTAAACTTAAAAACTTGTTTTTGAAGTTGCATGCTTTCCTAAATTGGCAACCCCTCACTCCTTATGATAAAGCTCCTGCAGAATTTCGGTACCTTGCACGACAACAACGCGGGTTACGAATTTTCGTAGGTCTGGAACTGAATGATCAATTGCCAATTCAACGACCCGCTCGCCCCGTTTTCGTTTCGAACGCCAGCTTTTATAGGGATAATCTGAAACTCTCGAAAAAGTCGTTTCATCGCGTGGATGTGGAAACGGTTTTGTGTTTCCGCTGTTCATTGGACAAAGCCATATGTGATCTATATGTGCTTGAATTAATGATTTCGAATCTATTTCAATCACATCATGTGGCTTTTTTCGATAAGCTTTTGCTCCAGTTAAACGGTGCAACCGATCACGAGTTAGCCAAAAAAATACTTTGGTATTTAGTAGTTCATACCAATCGGATGGTGTTAAATGCTTTGGCAAGCACCTGCGCAATCCTGCGTCATCCATCGGAATTTGGTCTCTTACAATAGCTTGCGGCAAACCAGCAGTATTAAGTGCAACGCTTGTTGAACGGCGTTCAGATTCAATTTTTCTTCGGGCTTGGCCCTTAACTTGGTACAAATCAAGCAATGCTGTAGTGCTTAATAGTCCTTTTTCGTTTATTGAATTCCATGATCCACGTTCAGCCATGTGAAACAAGGTCGGGCAATCTGTGATAAGTTCTTCCAGCTCGTCTTTTGTCACCATGCTCTCCTATCAATGACGTTGCGCCAATCAAATGAAGTAGACAAAAGCGTTACCGGGCGGCCCGATACCCGTTCTACTTCCTCTACAAATCGAAGTGTATCTTCATGTAACTGCTCAAACCGATATGCATCTTGGTTTTGTATCGTCAGGTAATCAACGAAAGTTAGCGCAATATCTGTTGGCCCATTTAATTGGACCGATCGTTTGAATTGTTCCCAATCGAATTCAGCTATGCGTCGTTGTTTATTTGTGGTTGTCGTTTTCTCAGTGCTTTGAAGTTTTTTAATGGGAATACCTGAACGTTCGGACAACTCCTCGTATGATACTTCCAGTTCCATTGGCCCTGATGGGCCACCAACCCTGATAGGGTATGTTCTGCAAACCATCACAATTCGGCGCACATTTTTTGGGGCGATTCCCGCATCAGATAGGCATCCAGCTACAGTTGTTTCCCTTGTCGTTACATGAGGATATTCACCGTGATGCAAGCTTAGAGAGGTCCCTTGGGTACCTTCAAGCATGATTCGCTTGCCGTCTACAAAGGCATTCGCAATGATCTCGTGAGCCTCGCGAATAAAAGGACGCAGTTCCGACACATCTTTGGCCAAGTGTTTCGACTTTCCGTCTTTGTATTCAGACCTACCAGTCATTTTTTTTGCACTTGCTATTCCAACACCTTGGGCTGTAGAGCTGATATTTCCAAATTGCCTTTCTTCTTCCGTTATATCGTCATCGGAAATAATCATTGCTTGCGGATCAATGGAAAGCCGGTCATCTGTAACTTGATGTTCAGCAATTTCTTTGAGAAGCTTTGGTGGATAGATTACTGCGCCGGGACCCAAAAGTAGCTTTGCTTTAGGGGCTCTGGTTGTTCCTGAAGGAAGATGGTAGTATTTTTCTGGTTTCGGTTCAGCATAAACTTGATGCCCGGCATTGGGCCCACCAACCCTGACCAAGAGGTCATACTCTGGGGCAATGTGGCCAACAATATTTCCCTTGCCTTCGCTGCCATATTGCCCACCAATAATGACATCGACCAATGCATCACTGCCTCTCGGATAAAGGTCAAGGAGGGCTGTTGCGCGCACCAAGACAGCCCCAGACGAGCACCGGTCCGTGGAAACTACAATATCGGCTAAATCTGCCAGCTTTTCTATGTTTCGTTCGGTACGGTTTCTTTTTAGCTCATCATATTCAGTATTTTGATCTTCTTGTGCAGCGCGGCAAATAAATCGGCGCTTCAATTCGTCTTCTTTTGCTGTTAAATGGATATGATGAACATCAGCTCCATAAGCCTTTCGGATAGCATCGATTTGTCCGGCAATGCGGACAGAATCAACAACAAAGAGTCCCATGGGTGTTGAACCTATTTTGCGATTGTCCAATACTTCCCCGAGCGCTTGGGCTACCCATACTCCACCATCAGAATTGTCAAGTCGCTGGCCAGCCAATTGCAAAGAGCGTCGCTCTGGTTTTGTTTTTGGCTTTGCCTTGAGGATAAGCTCTTTTGTTTTTACTATTTCAGCTCCGTGACGATCCTTCAAATGAGCTGTAAGCGCAGATTTTCCAGAGCAAATCGGCCCTGAAATTAAAACGATGCGAAGTTTTGCGCTTGAATGAATCAATCAAATAGCTCTAGCTGTGGACCCTCAACAGGTTGTTCTTCTTGAATCCCAATTTTGAGATTGGTGTTTGATCTTTTATACCACCATGTGGCCGGTGCCAATTGTACATGTGGGTCCATATGGGCAATTCCACTTTTCGGTATTCGGA
>JAJRTY010000012.1 GCA_024278055.1 Alphaproteobacteria bacterium
CCACATTCATGCGCCTGTTGCGCCTGAATCTCATGCAAAAAAGACCTGTCAACACCCTCGACAAGCCGAAAATAAATCCACCGATAAACCATAACCAAATGTGCTTTGGAGAGATGTAAATGTTAAACCGGACAGCAGTGGGACAAGCCCGGGGATGACGGATACGGGGGGTATGTAAGGCCTTACTCAACATCCAGCGGTTCGGTCTTTTGCGCGCTGCCATCTGAACTCAGGGTAATTTTTTCTACGCGTGCCGTGGCTTTTTTGAGCAGGGTGTCGCAGCGATTCTTTAGCTTTTCGCCGCGCTCATAGAGATCGATGGAAGTTTCCAGTTCGACCGAGCCGCTTTCGAGTTTGGCGACAATGGTTTCAAGCTCGTGCAGGGCTTGCTCGAAGCTCATTTTTTCGATGTCTGCTGCGGTGTCCGGTTTTTCAGCCATGGTGTTCTTTCTTCTTCGTTACGCCTGCATCAATGCTTTCACGTGGGCCGACACTGATACGGTTAATCCGTCGAGATCATAGCCGCCTTCGAGGACGGAAACCAGTCGGCCATCACAATATTTATCGGCATAATCCATCAATTTCAAAGTTACCCAGCCAAAATCCTCCTCGATCAGGTTAACGCTGGCGAGGGGATCATTGCGGTGAGCATCAAAGCCCGCCGATACCAGCAGAATATCCGGTCTGAAATCATCCAGTGCCGGGAACACGGTTGAATTGAACGCCTGTTTGAAATCATCGCCATCGGCACCACTGCTTAACGGTGCATTGTGAATATTTCCCACGCCGGTTTCATTAGTGGCACCGGTGCCGGGAAACAGCGGCATCTGGTGGGTCGAGGCATACATCAAATCGCGCGTCTGCCAGAATATGTCCTGGGTGCCGTTGCCGTGATGGACATCGAAGTCAACCACCGCCACGCGCTCAAGGCCGTGGTGGGCGCGGGCGTAATGGGCGGCGATTGCAACAATATTGTAGATGCAAAAGCCCATGGGTTTGACTTTTTCGGCATGGTGGCCAGGTGGACGCACAGCACAAAAGGCATTATGCACATTGCCGGCAACCACTTCGTCTACCGCACGGGTCATGGCTCCGATACCGCGCATGGTAACTTTTAGAGAATCCGGTCCCATGTAGGTATCACCATCAAGCTGCACCAGACCTTCTTCCGGTGAGGCCTGTTCAATCATCTCGACATATTCTTCCGGGTGGGCGCGCAAAACATCAGCACGATTGCCGATTTGCGCCTGTTCGCGCTTTAATTCGCCAAACTCATCACCCTCCAGCAATGCATTGACCACACGGATGCGGTCCGGTCTTTCAGGATGTCCCTCAGGCGGGGCATGATCGGCAAAAGTCTCATGTGAAAGCAGCAGAGTTGTCATTTATTTTTCCGGTCAGGGTTGAAACTGGTCATCGGGGATAGCCAAAAGCGCCTCGCTTGCGCTCATGATGGTTGATGCCAGGCTTTTGGTTTCAGGGAGATGTTGTTCGGCAAGAAAGCGCAACAGGGAGATGTTTTTGTCTTTGGAAGATGTATCTGACTTTCGCAATTGCGCCTGAACACCGCGCGCCAGAAATCCGGCTCCGGCGGCAAGACCAAACAGGCGCAGGTATGATGTGGCCCCGGCAAGGGCCTGATCGGGTTGTTCTTTTGCTACCTGTTGCATCCAGATCGTGGCTTTTTCGAATGTTTCAACAGCAGCTAAAAGACACGGGCCCGTGTTGCCAAAAGCGAGCAGGTTTGAGGCACAGACCTCTTCGGCAATCTGTTTTAATTCGGCAATGAAATCACGCGCTGTATCACCATTTTGCAGGGCCAGTCTGCGGGTCACCAGATCAATGGCCTGAATGCCGTTGGTGCCTTCATAAATCGGGGCAATGCGGGCATCGCGGTAGTGCTGGGCGGCACCGGTTTCTTCGATGTAGCCCATGCCACCGTGGACCTGAATGCCCAATGAGGCCACTTCCACCCCCACATCCGTGCTGAAAGCCTTGGCAATGGGAGTGAGCAGGCTGGCGCGATCGGCGTTTTTCTGGCGTTGTTCTTCAGTTGATGCCAGTTTTTGCAGATCTATGGCGCGGGCGGTCTGATAGCAGATGGCGCGCGCAGCTGACGTCATCGCCTTCATGGTCATTAACATGCGCCTGATATCGGGATGATTGATGATGGCTACCGGGGTTTTATTGCCGGGTCGCTGGCCCTGTTTTCTTTCAGTTGCGTAAGCCACCGCCTGCTGGGTGGCACGCTCGGCAACGGCCACGCCTTGAATGCCCACATGCAGCCGGGCGTTGTTCATCATGGTGAACATGCAATACAGTCCGCGATTTTCAGCGCCGACAAGATAGCCCACTGCTCCTTCGTTTTCACCATAGGCCATGACGCAGGTGGCGCTGGCGTGAATGCCAAGCTTGTCCTCGAGGCTGGTGGCGGTGACATCGTTCTTTACGCCCAGAGAACCATCGGGATTTACCAGGATTTTCGGCACTAGAAACAGCGATATTCCCTTGATGCCTTCGGGTGCATCGCTCAGTCTGGCAAGCACGAAATGTATGATATTTTCACTGAGGTCATGGTCACCATAGGTGATGAATATTTTAGTGCCTTTGATGCGGTAGGTGCCATCGTCACAGCGTTCGGCTTTGGTGCGGATGTTGCCAAGGTCGGAGCCTGACTGGCTTTCAGTGAGGTTCATGGTGCCCATCCATTCACCGCTGGTAAGTTTCGGCAGATAGGTTGATTTCTGTTCGTCCGTGCCGTGCTGTATCAGGGCTTCGACCGCACCTTGCGTCAGCACCGTGCCGATACCAAAGGCCATGGAAGCTGAATTCCATAATTCCTGGGTGGCCAAAGACAAGATCAACGGCAGGCCCTGGCCACCATACTCCTCAATCCCCGGCAAAGCCCCCCACCCGGCTTCAACCCATTGCTGATAGGCCTGCGCCCAGCCCGGCGGCATTTGCACCTGACCATTTTCAAACCGGGCGCCAATCTGGTCACCCTCATGGTTAAGCGGTGCGATTATATCAGTGGCAAAGCGTCCGGCCTGCTCAAGGATGGCATCCACAAGATCAGCGCTCAAATCCGGGTACACGCCCTGCTCCACCAGATCATCCATTGCACTCACATTAAAAAGCGCATAGTGGATATCACTGGTCTGGGCGCTGTAATTCATCTTGCTTGTTTCCTGTAATTCTTTTTGACATGATATAGAGACTTCGCTGTGTTGACAATTAAACCAATGAGTTTTGACACTATGGAAATAAAGCCTGCCGATGATCAGGTGATTGCGCGCGCCGCTCAGCTTTTGCGTCAAGGCGCGCTGGTGGCTATTCCCACCGAAACGGTTTACGGGCTTGGTGGTGATGCCTCAAATGATGATGCGGTTGCAGCTATTTTTGCCGCCAAGGGCAGGCCGCAGTTTAATCCGCTGATTGTTCATGGGGCCGGTTTTGAGGAGATGGAGACATATGTTGAGTTTTCTCCTCTGGCGACGAAACTCGGTCGTCACTTCTGGCCCGGGGCTTTAACGCTTGTGTTACCGCGAAAAGAAAACTGCGGTTTGTCATTGCTGGTGTCAGCCGGATTGAGAACCGTTGCCGTGCGCGTTCCCGCCGCTGCGGTCTCTCTGGCTATTTTGAAACAGGCAAAAGTGCCGGTGGCAGCTCCCAGTGCCAATCTTTCCGGCACCATCAGTCCAACGACAGCGGCGCATGTGGAAAACAGTCTGGGTTCCAGCGTCGAGCTGATTGTCGATGATGGCGACTGTGATCTCGGGCTCGAATCAACCATTGTCGGTTTTTCCGGCCTCGGTCCGGTGCTGTTGCGCCCCGGTGCAATTTCGGCTGAGGATATAGAAAATGTGCTGGAACAACCGCTTATTCGCTCCGCACAGAACAATGGCACTCCCCAGTCTCCCGGACAACTGCCCAGCCATTATGCACCGCGGGCGCGGCTGCGGCTGAATGCAACGGAGGCACAGGACCACGAAGCGTTATTGGGTTTCGGCCCCGGCATGCCTGCAACCGGCAAGCTCTCGATCAATCTCAGCCAAAGCGGCAATCTTACGCAAGCAGCGGCGCGGTTGTTTTCGGCCCTGCATGAGCTCGATAAATCAGGTGTTGAGAGGATTGCGGTTATGCCAGTTCCTCATACCGGCCTGGGCGAAGCCATAAATGATCGCCTCACCCGTGCTGCAGCCCCCCGGGAACAGGACACAGTTATATGAGTGAAATACACGGCCCTGATGACCGGTTGATTGAACAGTTTATAGAGATTGTTGGCGCGGCCAATGGTATTTGCGACGACGAAGAAATGGCCCCATTTGTGGTTGAGCAGCGCAAACTTTATGAGGGCAAGGCTGCATTGGTATTGCGCCCCGGCTGCACACAGGAAGTGTCTGACATTTTAAAACTGGCCCATGCCACCGGCACTGTCATCGTGCCTCAAGGTGGCAACACCGGATTGGTGGGGGCACAAATTCCCTTTAATTCCGGCAATGAGATTATCGTGCAAATGGGGCGCATGAAGGCGGTTCGCGATATTGATGTGAGCAACAACTCGATCACGGTTGAAGCGGGTACAATCCTGCAAACCATTCAGCAGATGGCCGACGATAATGATCGCCTGTTTCCCTTAAGCCTGGGCGCGGAAGGCTCGTGCCAGATTGGCGGCAACCTGTCGACCAATGCCGGTGGTACCGCGGTTTTGCATTATGGCTCCACCCGTGACCTGGTACTCGGTCTTGAGGTCGTTCTGGCCGATGGCACTGTCTGGCAGGGCCTGCGCAAGTTGCGCAAAGACAACACCGGCTATGATCTCAAACATCTTTTTATTGGCGCTGAAGGTACTTTAGGCATTATCACCGCCGTGGTTTTGAAACTCTATCCAAAACCAAAAACCCGCGCTGCCGCCCTTATCGGTCTTAACACCACCAGAGATGCGTTGAAAGTGCTGGAAATGACCTTGTCGCAATCAGATGGCGTTACCAGTTTTGAATTTTTGCCGCGCTTTGCCATGGAAATCGTGTTGAAACACGGAGACGGTGTGCGCAACCCTCTGGCGCTGCAACACCCGTGGTATCTGCTGGTTGAACTGTCATCGGGCGATGCTGATGGCGGGCTGAATGAAACACTGTTAGAGGTTCTGGAACGTGCGTTTGAACGCAATCTGATTTCAGATGCAGCTGTTGCAACCAGTGAAAGTCAGAGACTGGCATTCTGGCAGATCAGAACGCTTATATCCGAAGTGCAAAAACATGAAGGGGCCAGCATCAAGAATGATATTGCCGTACCGGTTTCCGCCATACCTGAATTTTTGCAACGTGCCGACAAGGCAGTTACAGCAATTGTGCCGGATGCCAGAATTTGCGCCTTTGGTCATCTCGGCGATGGTAATATCCACTATAATATTTCCCAGCCGGTGGAAATGGCAGCAGAGGAGTTTATCGAATTGTGGGAACAGATAACCTCGGCAGTCAATGAAGTCACCCTTGATCTGGGTGGCACAATCAGCGCTGAACATGGTATCGGGCGCATGAAACGCCACCACATGGCGCACATCAAAAGTGCGGTGGAGCTGGGAATGATGCGCTCGATCAAACACCTGTTTGATCCCGGCAACATTTTGAACCCGGGAAAGTTACTGTGATGTCAGCACTGGAATTTCGCGCCATGCAGGAACATGAGCTGGATCGCATTATTGAGCTATGGCACGCCTGCGGGCTTACGCGCCCGCACAATGATCCCCATCGCGACATCGAAAAAGCCCGGGCGAAACCGGCTTCCGAGGTTCTCGTCGGTCTGGATAACGGCAAAGTCGTGGCCAGCGTTATGGTCGGTCATGATGGCCATCGCGGTGTGGTCTACTACGTTTCAGCCGACCCCGATGTCCAGGGTAAAGGCATTGGACGACAAATCATGGCGGCGGCCGAAGACTGGCTCAAAGCACAAGGCATCTGGAAGCTCAACTTGATGATCAGGGCCGATAATACAGCCGTCAGGTCGTTCTACGAGAGGCTTGGCTATGAGGTCGAAGAACGCACCGTCATGGCCAAGTGGCTGGATGCATCAATGAAACCGGAGTAAATCAAGATGAATCCATCAGATAAATCACCGGTACCTGATTTGGTCAAACACCTCGGGTTTGGGCTGATTATGGTGACTTCAACCATGTTTTTGGCCTTTGTCGCCGGTGCCTGGATCTATTCAACCCTTCTAAGCCCTGCGAGCGGGTTTGCCTGGGGTGCTGAAGTGTTTGTCTCCGGCATTGTCACCGCGTTGGGAGCAGGCATTTTGTCGGCATTTCTTGCTTTGCGCATGGCATCCAAAAAATTGTTAATTGCGGCTGCGGTTGCTTTTCTGATAGCTGCGACAGTCATGGCCACTTTCTACTTTCTGCTACCGCCGAGCGCCTAAAATAACGACAATTGGCTATCATCTTTGTGCATGGCTACTTCCATTTCCTCAGTTCCCCCGGTCACCGGCTCCAGCAATTGAGCATTATCATTGGCCACTTTGTTGACAGCCGGGGTCACCCGATAGGCGGTTAGCAGGGTATTGTCTGCAGGCTGGAGAAACTGGCGCGCTTGCTCAGCGCTGATATCTGTCACATTAAGCCATTGAGCTTGCGCAGCCTTATCGAGGATTGCCGGCATGCGGTGATGAATGGGGCTGAGAGTTTCATTGGCTGCAGTGGTGATGAGCGCTGCACTTTCGATTTCGCTGCCATCGGCACCCTGCCAGTGTTCCCAGATGCCGGCAACGGCCAACAGGCCGGCGTCTTTTTTCTGAATGAAGTATGGCTTTGCTGTCTCTCCACTGGTTCTTTTCCACTCGTAATAGCCGTCAATCGGCACCAGGCAGCGTCGCCGGGCCGCGGCTTTTTTGAACGATGGTTTTTCTAACAAGGTTTCAGCGCGGGCATTTATCATCGGGTTTGAAAGGGGGATTTCTTTCATCCAGGAGGGCACCAGACCCCAGCGCACCAATGCAAACTCCCTTGCCTGGGCATTCATTCTGATTATGGGTATGGGTTGTGTCGGTGCAATATTATAACGCGGTGGAAAATTGGGCTGCTCCTTATAATCGAAATATGCCCTGACTGCGTCTGGCGGCGTGGTTATGGCGAAACGCCCACACATATTAGTCCTGATTGCAGAGTTAAAATTTGGCAGAAGCGGTTGATCGCTATTTTAGTAAACTTTTAGAAACTTTACCATGGGATAATCAGGTATCCATTGGTCTGGGTGTTCAGGTATCCATTGGTCTGGGTGTAATGAGCTCTACACTCAAATTGTTTTACCGGTAATTGAGACACAGAGTATCAAAATGCCTGCGCATTCATATTCAATACCTTCACAGACAGGCCTAGAGGTAAGTTCCGGGCACCAATTCGAGAGAACAAATCAACCGGTTGTGGAATTGCGCCAAAGACTTGCCGGCACCAATATCAATGAGCATACCTTTCTGGCCACGGATTATCTCAATCATTTCAATGAAATAGAGATGCTTATCGAGATGTTGCCGAGCATGCCGGAATGTTTTGAAGATATCTGTATGTGGCAGCCCAAATCTTATGAATGCCATTTTTCTGACTCGGGCTTCAAAGACAGAGACCTGGCTATCCTAGCCTACCAGCAGGCACCGGTGCGGGTTAAAAAACGGTTTGATGAAGTCATCACCGCGCTCGATCGATGCATTATTGATGCGATTGAAACGCTAAAAGAAACCTATGAGATGGGGGTGCCCGAACATCTGGGCGGATTGAGTGAAAACCTCAGCACCGAACTCAGACGGCATATTGATCAGGCCAGTGCTATCATAAATGGTCATAATGAAACCGGAACGACCAGCGAAATGCCAGGCGGCAGTGTTAACTTGAGGGATTCAATCGAATCAACTCAAGCCGCCGTCGAGGCTTTGTTTGGCGATTGAATAATCCGCCGATAAAAATACTCCCGCCCTTCTTATTCGCAACCGGTCCCTGAAAACTTACAGTTTTTGAACAAGCTCTATCCTGGCTTTCGACAGGCTGGACTGTTTCATTCTTTAATTGAATCAGTCCAGATTCATTTCGCTCACGCAAATTGCGCCTTGCGCAATGCTCCGCGAGGGCGGCGCAGGAGCGCCGGGCCGCAGTCGCGACCCTGAGCGTTTCAATTAAAGCATGACACGTTCTAAAGCTATGTCTGAAGTTTGTTATTGCAATTCTACCTACTAGTTGGTATAGATCGTTTTCAAATTAACTCTCAAAGGAACATCACGATGACAACCGAACTTTACTGGCTGGTTTTAACCACACTCATGACTGCACTTTTTTGGCTCCCTTATGTGCTTAATAGAATAATGGTCCGGGGCCTGATGGGCGCGCTTGGCAATGCGGGGCCAGATTCAGCCCCCCACGCAGCATGGGCAGAACGCGCTATAGCTGCACATCGCAATGCAGTGGAAAACCTTGTTGTCTTTGCCGCCCTAGTGCTGACAGCCAATATTGCCGGTATCTCAAGCACACTGACAGCGGGCGCTGCGGCGGTCTATTTCTTTGCCCGCCTTGCCCATTTCGTTATTCAGACAGCCGGCATTCCTGCTCTGCGTACATTGGCCTTTGCTGTCGGCTGGATCTGCCAGATGATTTTTGCCCTGTCCATTCTCGGCATGCTCTAAATTAGATAGAGCGGGGGGAGGAATCAGGATATATATTCGTCGATGGACCATAAAATCGTGAAACCGCGCAGCGATACGGCGGAGAAAATTCTGGATGTGGGTGAAAACCTGATTCAGACGCGCAGCTTCAATGGCTTCAGCTATCAGGACATC
>JAJRTY010000013.1 GCA_024278055.1 Alphaproteobacteria bacterium
GCGCCTGAATCTCATGCAAAAAAGACCTGTCAACACCCTCGACAAGCCGAAAATAAATCCACCGATAAACCATAACCAAATGTGCTTTGGAGAGATGTAAATGTTAAACCGGACAGTAGTGGGACAAGCCCGGGGATGACGGAGTAGGCCATTTCCCGGAAATGTTGGCGTGGGGGAGCCGGGTTAAACGCCACCGGCCCTAGTGCGCTTCTTCCCAATTATCCGCCGCCCGCGCATCCACCTTCAGCGGTACTGATAGTGACAACGCCGGGGCGCAGGCTTTTTCCATTGTTTTGCTGACTTCTTTTATCACTTCTTCGGCTTGCGCTTCGGGGGCTTCGAAGATTAGTTCGTCGTGGACTTGTAGCAGCATTCTTGCTTGCAACTTTGCCTGTTGCAAAGCTTCGGGCATTTTTATCATGGCGCGGCGGATGATGTCGGCGGCACTGCCCTGGATGGGCGCGTTGATGGCGGCGCGTTCGATGAAGCCTCGGTGGGCCGGGTTTTTGGAATTTATTTCGGGGTAGTGTACCTGGCGGCCGAAGATGGTTTCGACGTAGCCGTTGGCGCGGCAGAATTCCTTGGTGCTTTCCATATAGTCCTGAATGCCGGGGAAACGTTCGAAATAGGTGTCGATATAGGTCTTGGCTTCGCCTCTGGAAATGCCGAGCTGGTTGGCGAGGCCGAAGGCTGAGATGCCGTAGATAATGCCGAAGTTAATTGCCTTGGCGCGGCGGCGAACGCTTGGGTCCATACCTTCAATGGGCACGTTGAACATTTCTGACGCGGTCATGGCATGGATGTCGAGACCATCGGCAAAGGCCTGTTTGAGCGAGGTGATATCGGCGATATGGGCGAGCACGCGTAATTCAATCTGGCTGTAATCAGCGCTGATCAATTTGTTGCCTTTGTCTGCGATAAAAGCCGAGCGGATTTTGCGGCCCTCAGCTGTGCGGATGGGTATATTCTGTAAATTTGGTTCGTTGGATGACAGGCGTCCGGTGGTGGTTGCGGCAAGCGAGTAAGACGTATGCACGCGGTGGGTGTCGGGATTGATGAATTTTGGCAGGGCGTCGGTGTAGGTGTTTTTCAACTTGGCCAGTTGCCGCCAGTCCAATATTTTGACGGGCAGATCATGACCTGAGGCAGCCAGACCTTCGAGCACATCGGCGCCGGTTCCCCAGGCTCCGGTTTTGGTTTTTTTGCCACCCTCAAGACCCATTTTGTGAAACAGGATTTCACCCAGCTGTTTGGGCGAGGCGATGTTGAATTCTTCTCCGGCAAGTTGATGAATTTCCGCTTCAAGCGCTGCCATGGTCTGGGCAAAATCACCGGAAAGTCTGGCCAGCACAGTGCGGTCGACTTTAATTCCCTCGCGCTCCATCGCCATCAACACCGGCACCAGTGGCCGCTCAAGGGTCTCATACAGCGTTTTCTTTTTTTCCGCGATCAATCGCGGGCGCAGAACTTCATAGAGACGCAAGGTGATGTCGGCATCTTCAGCCGCATACACTGTGGCTTTATCAATTGGCACCAGATCAAAGGTGATTTTTGATTTGCCAGTACCTGCCACTTGTTTGAAGGGTATGGGGGTGTGGCCCAGATGGGTTTGTGACAATTCATCCATGCCGTGGCCGCCGCGACCGGCATCAAGGGCGTAAGACATCAGCATGGTATCATCGAGCGGGAATAACTCAACATCATAACGCGACAGGATCAACGTATCATATTTGAGGTTCTGTCCTATTTTTAGAACACTTTCATCTTTGAGCATCGGCCTTAACAGCTCAAGTGCATCACTCAGGTTGAGCTGATCAATGGTGTCGCCACTGAAATCGAGACCGTCACCCTGGCGGTGGCCCAGCGGTATGTAGCAGGCTTCGCCGATATCTACGCACAAGGATATGCCGACGAGGTCGGCCTGCATGGCATCAAGCGAGGTGGTCTCGGTGTCAACGGCGACAATGCCGCGGGCTTTGGCTTTGGCGATCCAGTGCCCAAGTGCTTCGATCGTCGTTACGGTTTGGTATTTTTCACTATCCACTGCGATAGACGACACTTTGGCGTGGATGAATTCAGCGACAATTTCCGGGCTGCCGCCGGTGGCGCTGACATTGGTGCCGGGTTTTTTGGTTGGGTTTCCACCTGGGTTTCCACCTGGGTTTTCACCTGGGTTTTCGGGGGTGGCGATTGTCTCGGGGTCAACCGACAGGCGTTCGCCAATCCGGCGGGTGAGCGTGCTAAGCTCCATTGATTTGAGAAAGCCGATCAGGCTTTCAGGGTCAATTTCCCGGACCTCCAGATCATTTACGGATGTTGCCATCGGGACATCGTCAACCAGCGTCACCAGGGTTCGGGAAATTCGGGCAAGGTCGGCAAATTCAATCAGGTTTTCCCGGCGCTTTTTCTGTTTTATTTCGCCGGCACGTTCCAGCAATGTATCAAGATCACCAAATTCATTGATCAGCAGGGCGCCGGTTTTAACACCAATGCCGGGAACGCCCGGTATATTATCGGATGAATCCCCGGCCAGCGCCTGCACATCAATAACCCGGTCGGGGCCGACGCCGAATTTTTCCCTGACTTCGGGTTCGCCAATGCGGCGGTTTTTCATGGTGTCATACATTTCTATGGCCGGGCCGACCAGCTGCATCAGATCCTTGTCGGAAGAAACAATCGTCACCTTGGCACCGGCGGCTTCGGCCTGCCGGGCGTAGGTTGCGATAATATCGTCGGCCTCAAATCCGGCCATTTCAATGCAGGCCACGTTGAAGGCGCTGACGGCCTGTCTGATCAGGGGGAATTGCGGTATCAGGTCTTCCGGTGTTTCAGAGCGGTTGGCCTTGTATTCAGGGTAGATATCGTTGCGGAATGTTTTCGAGGAGGCATCCAGTATGACGGCAAAATGGCTGGGCTGATCAGCATCTTTTGTGTCCTGCAGCAGCTTGTTGAGCATATTGCAAAAACCGCTCACAGCGCCGATGGGCAGGCCATCACTCTTGCGAGTTAAGGGAGGCAGGGCATGATAGGCCCGGAAAACATAGCCTGAGCCATCAATCAGATAAAGATGGTCACCCGCTTTTATTTTCAATGATTGCGATGTTTCGCTGTGTTCTGTCATGGCTGGTACTATGCCACGAGTTGGTAGCTAAGAAACCCCACAAAATTACCGACCTGCCATCTGGTTTCTTCTATCCCCAACAATCGTTGATTTTGTCACCGAAACCTGCCGTGTCGAACATGGCAATGGCCGGGTATCAGTTATAAAGCCTGCCGGTGGTGGTGGCGAGAAAGGCATCTAGTGGGATGTCTTCCTGCTTGAGGAAGCCTTGATCGGGCAAGATGCCATCGCGCACCATCTCAATCACCGCCACAACTGATCCAGCCGTGGTCCAGGCGATTGCGGTCTGTTTACCACCGGCAACCTCGACCGGCCGATAGCCGCGGACAAACTCCTTGCGGGCAAGGCGGCCATCAATCTCGCCTTCAGTTGAAACATGGATATAGACGATGTCCTCTTCGACCGGTGGTTTGGCATTGACCAGTATACGCCCGGCTTCCTCCCGGTTCTCGCGCATCAAAAGCTCGTGGAAAAAGAAATTCATCAGCTTCATGTGGCCGGGATA
Organism: Alphaproteobacteria bacterium; assembly: GCA_024278055.1. GTDB lineage: Bacteria > Pseudomonadota > Alphaproteobacteria > Rhizobiales > JAJFHR01 > JAJFHR01. The sequence continues at coordinate 3,627 of JAJRTY010000013.1, forward strand.
ACGCATGGTCTTGTAGTCGATGTTGTTGACCTTGCCGAGATAAGTCTCGCACATGGTGCCAAGTCCGCCCGAGGTTGTGAAGGCCTCAAGCTGCATGCCGTCGATCAGCAGGGTCTCGTGCCACTCCATCGGTGACACCCATTTGCGCTCCCCGTTTTCAAGCACTTCGCAATCATTGAGGTATTCATTGACGACGCCTTCGGGCGACCAGTTGAAGGCATAACCGAGCAAGCCGGTTGGGTGTTGGGGCAGGGCGCCAACGCGCATGCGCACCGAGCGGCAGGTGCCAAACATGGCGATATGGCTGGCCCCGACAATACCGATAAAACCAGGTGCGAGCCCGCATTGCGGCGCCATCAAGCCGCTGGAGGATTTGGCAAGCTCAATAATGGCGTTGGTGGTGGGGACATCTTCAGTCAGGTCGAAATAATGAATGCCGGCTTTGTGTGCTGCCGTTGCCACCGCGATGTTGAGGTGAAATGGCAGGCAGGAAAGAATTGCGTCGACCTTGGCGAATTCCGCTGCGAGCACGTCTGCCGAAGTGATGTCGGCGTTGCGGATGGTAAAGGGCAAAACTTCGCGCGGCGAGTGTTGATCAAAACCGGTGACATTGAAGCCGGATCCGTGCAGCAGTTTGGCAGCCAGGGTGCCGACCTTGCCAAGGCCCAGTACGGCAATATTGTTGAAACTCATGACATGGTTTCCTCAGATGTCGAATTTAATGCCTTGCGCCAGTGGCAACTCGCGGGAGTAGTTGATGGTGTTGGTCTGGCGTCGCATGTAACCCTTCCAGGCATCAGACCCGCTTTCGCGCCCGCCGCCGGTTTCCTTTTCACCGCCAAACGCACCGCCTATTTCCGCCCCTGAGGGGCCGATATTGACATTGGCAATGCCGCAATCTGATCCGCAAGCTGACAGGAAATATTCGGTTTCGCGCACATCAGTTGAAAAGATGCATGAAGACAGACCCTGGGGTACGTCATTTTGCAGAGCAATTGCCTCGTCGAGTTCGCTGTACTTCATTACATACAGGATCGGGGCAAAGGTCTCGTGTCGCACAATATCGCTTTGGCCCGGCATTTCGGCAATTGCCGGAGAAACATAGAATGCATGTGGATACACCTGTTCAAGCTGACGCTGGCCGCCATGGATTGAGCCACCATCGCTCTTTGCCTGTATGAGCGCTGCTGCCATTGCTTCGTAGGCCTGCCGGTCGATCAATGGCCCCACCAGATTGCCATCCACCAGAGGGTCACCGATGGGCAAATCGTCATAGGCTGATTTCAAGCGCAGGATCAGTTCGTCATAAATGTTTTCGTGAACAATCAGCCTTCGCAATGATGTACAGCGTTGTCCAGCTGTGCCAACGGCTGAAAAAACAATGGCACGCAATGCCATTTCCAGATCAGCCGAAGCAGTTACGATCATCGCGTTGTTGCCACCAAGCTCGAGAATGCAGCGGCCAAATCTTTCAGCCAGTGCTGCGCCTACAGCGTGTCCCATGCGGGTCGATCCGGTGGCCGACACGATCGCTACCTTGCGCGATGCGCTCAGCACTTCACCAATATCGCGCTCACCGATCACAGTCTGGATCAACCCTTCGGGCGCATCGCCAAAGCGAGCCAGCGCGCGGTCACATATTTTTTGTGTTGCCAGTGCTGTCAGCGGGGTTTTTTCCGACGGCTTCCAGATAACCGGGTCGCCGCAGATCAGTGCCAGAGCGGCGTTCCAGCACCACGGGGCAACAGGGAAATTGAAGGCGGTGATAATGGCGCAAGTGCCCATGGGATGCCAGGTCTCACGCATGCAATGGCCGGGGCGTTCGGACGCAATTGTCAGGCCGAAAAGCTGGCGCGACAGACCGACGGCGAGATCGCAGATGTCGATCATTTCCTGCACTTCGCCGAGGCCTTCCTGCAGTATCTTGCCGCATTCCAGTGACACCAGCGCTCCCAGGCTTTGTTTTTCGGTACGCAATTCTTCGCCGATCAGACGCACCAGTTCGCCGCGCCGCGGAGCAGGAACTAACCGCCAGACCTTGAAGGCATCAGCAGCCCCGGCAATCATGTGGTTTACATCGTCGCAGCTGTGGGTTTTCAGCTGCGCCAGCTCACTGCCGTCAACAGGGGTGTGAACAACAAGCGTTCCACCACTGAGTTCCGAGGATGAAAATCCTGCTGAATTTAGTATCTCGATACTGGTCATGCTGTATGGCTCCGTGATCAAATTATGGTGTAACTTTATCAAGAGACTTGCAGTCATATCAATTAGACAATATGGTCTTTTTTAATGTTAAATTAGACGATTTAACTAATTTATATACGAAAAATGATTAATTGAGATTTCCATGAATCTGTCCGCTCAAGATGAGCAGCTCATTATATTGTTACGTCAAAATGGCCGGTTATCGGTTTCAGAAATTGCCCGTAAAATGGCGGTGTCAAGAACGGCGGCGCAAATGCGGCTGCAAAAGCTTGTACGTAACGGTGTTATTGAGGGGTATTCGGTAAAACTGTCATCAGATTATCTGGAAAACCGGGTAAGGGCTCTGGTGATGATCAAGTTTCCGCCGATCATGCGCGCCAGCATCGAAAAAGAGCTTTTTGCCATAAAAACACTGACAGCGCTTTATTCGATCAGTGGTGAGTTCGACATGGCCGGTATGGTCTCCGCTCCAACCATGGGTGAGCTGGATAGGATAATTGACAAAATCGGTTGTATTGAGGGAATTGATCAAACCATGTCATCGATCATACTCTCAACCAAAATAGATCGGTAACGATTAGTGCGTGTCCGTCTTTGACGGAATCACTCCAGGTTTTTTCGTTCACGGCTATTCCGGTGCTACGCACCGAGCCTGAACGGGCGCGGCGCAGTAGCGCCGGGCAGCGCTTGCTGCCTTGGTGTTTCAGTTTAAAACAGACATGCTCTAGTTGTGGACCCTCAACAGGTTGTTCTTCTTGAATCCCAATTTTGAGATTGGTGTTTGATCTTTTATACCACCATGTGGCCGGTGCCAATTGTACATGTGGGTCCATATGGGCAATTCCACTTTTCGGTATTCGGA
>JAJRTY010000158.1 GCA_024278055.1 Alphaproteobacteria bacterium
AACCAAACAGGGCAGTTATTATCGGCACAACGATCGCTGTATAAAGCCCGTATTCCGGTGGCAGCCCGGCAATTACAGCAAATGCCACTCCTTGCGGCAAAGCGATTACAGCACCGGTAAAACCGGCAATCAGATCAGCGCGAAGGGTGGAGGCGCTTACATCTCCGATCCAGTCCACAATTGGCAATATACGGTCAATCTTGAATGACATGGGCAGTACCAACGATGAATGAATATTTCGGCGCGAAGAAAAGACAACAGATGTTCTGATGACGTTGGATGTGCCGGATCGAAGATTTGGTTATTCCGATAAACCTTATTGCGCTATGAGGCAAGTTGTCCAATAACAACCCTCGGAAAAAGATTATTGGGCCTGAATCTGGCGCTGGAAGGTGCAGTATTGACAACCAATACAACGAATTCATCATATCGCAACATCGTTTGGCCATTTGCTGTCGCTGAAACTATTCTTTGGGCAGCAAGCTATTATGCCTTTCCGGCTTTTTTGCTTGAATGGGAACGCGATTTAGGCTGGTCGAAAACAGCGCTGGTCAGCGCCTTTACCACAGCTTTGGTGCTATCGGCTGTATCAGCACCATTTGTAGGCCGCTTTATCGACCGCGGCCATGCAAAGCTGGTGTTTTCAACCAGCGTACTATCAACCATCCTGCTGCTCATCGTGCTATCGCAAGTACGTCAGTTCTGGCAGTTCTTTGTGGTTTGGGCCAGCCTTGGCTTGGCGATGTCCGGCATGCTCTATGAAGCCTGCTTTACGGTGCTTACCAGGTCGCTTGGAAACAGCGCCAAACAGGCAATTACAATTGTTACCCTGATTGCCGGTTTTGCCGGAACCGTGTCGTTTCCGGCAGCACATTACCTCAGCGCCGCATTCGGCTGGCGTGAAGCGGTTTTAATATTTGCAGCCGCTGTCACCATCATAGCACTGCCGCTGGTTTGGATCGGCTGTCGCCATGCCGAAAACCACTATAGCCTGCTCAATGTCGAAAATTCGATATCATCAAGTGCGGTTCATGCCGCCCTTGGCGCACCGGCATTCTGGTTTCTGGCATTGGCCTTCACCACCCTGGCAATCAGCCACGGGGCGATAATTCCTCACCTGCTGTCAATACTAAGGGAATACCAAATTGACCCTAACACCGCGGTATTCGCCGCCGCAATGATTGGTCCGATGCAGGTTACCGGACGGTTGGCAATGATGGCCAGCGAGCGTCACATTTCGATATTTGCGACCGGAATCGCCTGTTTTCTGGCCATGAGCGTCGCTTCACTGGCATTGTTATATTCCGGGAAGATCGCCGGATTGCTGATTTTGTTTGTTATCCTGCAAGGTGCCAGCAACGGTGTCGCAACAATCGTCAGACCAGTCATCGTCGCCAACCTGCTCGGCAGGGCAAGCTATGGCACCATCGCCGGTATGATCGCCGTACCATTTCTGCTTGGATTTGCCATCGGCCCGACCGCAGCCGCCATGGTATGGACCCGCGGCGGCTATGATCTTGTTTTAACGCTGACCTTTTCGGTCACCCTGATTGGCCTTCTGGCACTGCTGGCGGCCAGAAAATTATCCGGCTAGTTGCCCGATGCTTCCTTGATAATACCATCGAGAAGATCGTTCACAGCATTGATAGCCTTGACCGATTCTTCATTGCCGCGTTCTTCCAGCTTGCGATAGCCAATATGAATTTTGCCTGGTACATCAACCCGCTCATACAGATAAATCATATAAGGACAAAATATAATATTGGCCGGATCGGCCTGCATTGCGGCCCGCGACAGGGTGGCAGAACAAAGCTGAAACTGCTGGCCTGTGGTATAAATCTGCTTTGCACCCGGCACCACTTCAGCCGTGCGTTGAAGCATATTGCTGACATTTGATATGTGATCGACCTTCAATCCAAGAGAGACAATTGCGTCCTCCAGATCAAAACGCACATCTTCATATTTACCATCAACTATATATTCGGTTGGTCGTTCCTGCTGGCTGAATGCGGGCGAAGCCAACGCCATCATCAGGCCAATCCCACTAATAATCATTGTTAAATATTTCATTGTACGCCTCATCCCTGCTCCCTGATTTCGGTTATGTATTTCACCGACTATCCATGATTTTTTACATTTTGGCCATTCAAGTATATGCTATCTGTCTAAAAATATAAGAGCTGGACTTAAAAGCCTCTGTCAAACCAATGGAGGAAAGCATGATAAATCGTCGAAACCTGCTGGTAAATACCGCAATTGTCGCAGCCGCGACTGGTCCCCTGTTAGCAGAAAGCCAACCGTCATTAGCCGCCAAGAATGTGAAAATGGGCGACAACGGCCTTCATATTCAGGACTGGTTCCTTGAATCATTTTTTGATCTTGCCGAAGACCGGGCCGAGGCCGCCGCCAAAGGAAAATCTCTGGTGGTGATTTTCGAACAGCGCGGCTGCCCCTATTGTGCCGAAATGCACCGGGTCAATTTTGCCATCAAGGAGATCACCGACTTCATCAAGGCTAATTTCGAGGTGTTGCAGGTCGATCTGTGGGGATCGCGCGAGGTTACCGATTTCGACGGCAAGGTAATGGAAGAAAAGAAACTGGCACGCCGCTGGCGGGTCAATTTCACCCCGACACTGGTTTTCATTAAAGAAGGCAATGAAAGCCTCGATCCGATTGATTTGGAAGTCGCCCGCATGCCTGGCTATTTCAAGCCCTACCACTTCCTTTCAATGTTTGAATATGTCCAGCAACAAAAATACGATGAAATACCGTTTCAGCGGTTTTTGCTGGCCAAACTGAAATCGCTGGAAGAAAAAGGCATCAAGCCAAAAATCTGGTAAAACTGCCCAATTTTGGCGATCTCATAAGCGGTTCGCCAATATTGTCAGGATTTCAATCAAATTTAATCTAATTGTGCCATCACCAA
>JAJRTY010000159.1 GCA_024278055.1 Alphaproteobacteria bacterium
GCATTGGCGCGAACGGCTCCAGTAATGTGCCTCACCGGTCTCAATCGTGCGCTCGAGCGCTTCTGAGTTCATATAACCCAGCATCAACACGTCACCGCTGTCAGCACTGGTGGTAACCACCGGCAACAGACCATCGGCATCAAACCTGGGCGCAAGGTCAGACCCTTCTTCAACCTGTTCAACACTTATACGTTTGGCAAACACACTCATCGCAAAAAATCCTAACCCCTGATGAGCCTGATAAAACGCTCCTGAAGTTCAGGGCGCTGTTTAAACACTCCGGTGAACTGGGTTGTAATCGTTGAAACATCTTTTTTCTTAACACCGCGAATAGACATGCACTGATGCACAGCGTCAATCATTACCGCAGTGCCGTGCGGCTTCAGTGCCTTGTCAATGGTCTCGGCAATCTGCGCTGTCATGGTTTCCTGGGTCTGCATGCGGTGGGCATAAATATCGACCACGCGGGCAAGTTTGGAAATTCCGACCACAGCCTCGGTGGGATAATAGGCAATGTGGGCAACACCGATGAACGGAATAATGTGGTGTTCGCAATGCGAGATCACATCAATGTCGCGCAGCATGACAATATCATCATAGCCTTTGACATCTTCAAACACCCGCTACAACACATCGGTTGGGTCTTCATTGTAGCCGGAGAAAAACTCACTATAGGCGTTAACAACGCGCTTGGGCGTATCGAGCAGGCCTTCGCGCCCGGGATCATCGCCGGCCCAGGCAATCAGCGTGCGCACCGCTTCTTCCGCCTCTTCACGACTGGGACGTTTGACGCCCTCCAGTTTGAGCCCAGAGTCTTTTTTCAAAATAGCATCCATTTTTTCACCGGTTTAACAAAGAGGCTTATAAGCTTGCAGGTTGGATTTCACCAGTTTCCCGGTAATGTCAACAAATTCCTTGGGATATGCAGAAAATTTTTACGGTATTTGAAACTATTAATCCTTCAACAATCCAATTCAAGTCCGTATATAGTAAATTATAATGCTCAATGATGTTTACAATAAGCGAATCCTGCAACTGGCTGGCAATATACCGCTCACCCAAAGGCTGGACAACCCAGACGCCTCATCCAAGGCCTACTCAAAGCTGTGCGGCAGCCGGGTAATCGTCGACCTCAACATGAAAGACGGCGTGGTAACAGACTTCGGCCATGAAGTAAAAGCCTGCGCGCTGGGCCAGGCGTCGTCATCCATTATGGCGGCCCACGTCATCGGCTCGACAGCCGAAGAACTAAGAGCCGTAGGCACACAGATGCGCGCCATGCTACAGGAAAACGGTGACGCCCCGACGGGCAAATGGAAAGACCTCGAAATCCTCGAACCGGTGCGAGACTTCAAAGCCCGCCACGCGTCCACATTACTGACGTTTGATGCGGTGGAAGATGCGATCAGCCAGATTGAGCAGCGCGAGGTGGGGGAGTAGCGGGCTATTCCGTGCGCACAGTAAGTTTGCTCTATTCAGGTTCTGATTCTTGATTCAGGTTATGAATCTTTTGTAGAATTTTGAGGGCTCCTTTCATTCCAGATACGCGCCCTACTACCGCGTGATACCAAGGCATCCCAGTGTGAGCCCAAAGCTTGATATCGGCTACCAAGTACAGAGAATTCTTAGTTAAAACTGCTTTGGTTTTGAGTGCGTACTCAAAATCTGCACATGGTTCAGGTTTTTTGACTTCGCTTCCTATTAACCAGGAGACATTTGTCTTTTGTCCAAGAATATAAGGCAAGCAGATCGGTTCGAATTCCCGACGGTTGAATTGTGTTAAAACCTGTCCGTAGCCAATTTTTAAGATTAATTGAGCAAATTCTTGAGGTTGGTGTCGAAAACCAACAATAGGTTTAAAGCCGTATTTCTCCTCAAACATTTTTTGTCTATCGGAATCATTTAATATAGAAAGCTTCCATTGTGACTGGCTATCGTAATTTTCGTCAAGGTTTTGCAATATACCTGCAACGGGCATTTCGTAAAATGGCAATATTGCTGGAACCCATTCATTTGGCACTTCTTGGATGTGGTCGTTTTTTCTTGCATTGGTGATAAACTGGGTCTTTTTCTGTTTCTTTTTGCGTCTTGACCTGCCGCCAAAACTTTGCCGCATTTGCCCCCAGAGGCCGCGTGCAACCTTTAATTCAAATTTTGAAGTAATTCTTGAACATCCATCACAGCTTGCCCGCCTCAGAACATGATTTCCGCCTAGGGAAAATGGAACAATGTGTTCGTCAGTGAGGCGAGTGTTTTCAGCTCCGCAGTAAATGCAGCTTCCTGTAGATTGATAGAATGTTGGACCGTGAGACATCAGTTTTGAGCAATTTTTTTCCAATTTTACAAATCATACCAATATATACCTTGTTTACGTATAAAATTAGGTGTGAGTTTCTGGTCAAAGGCTAAAGAGAGTTTTAATCCTGCATTTTCACATAAGAACAATTTAATTTTTGAAACCATGTCCATACCCGTAAAAATAGCCCAGGGCATCATTCGTGCCTACCAACTCACCCTGTCAGCATTCATCGGCCGCACCTGCCGTCATTTGCCCACCTGTTCGGAGTATGCAACTGACGCGCTTGAGCGTCATGGCGGCTGGCGTGGGGGTATTCTGGCTGTCTCTCGTATCACCCGGTGTAATCCGCTTGGCAGTTCTGGCTATGACCCGGTGCCGGAGAAACTTGAAAACCACGGGTTTTTGTTCTGGAAATATGGCCGCTGGAGCGGTAAACACTTGGATGTTGAGTCTGAGAGTGATTCATCAACCTGAGTCTCTGGCGGGATTTGATTGATTAAGATCATCCGCACCGTCCCGGCCTTGAGCCGGGACCTTTTGATGTTCAACCGGAATGTCGGCAGGTCCCGGTTCAAGGCCGGGACGGTGTGCGAACGGGGGTTTCTGTTCGGTCCTAATTATCCAGTTCCGCTTTAGAATATACATTAACAATCAAACCTTACCTGCATTGTAGGCAGTGAGTGGGGAACATTATGATCAATATTACTTTTCCTGATGGTGCCAGCCGTCAGTATGACACCCCTTTAAGCGGCCTTGAGCTTGCCGCATCCATTTCAAAATCCCTTGCCAAAAAAGCCGTGGCCATCAAGCTTGATGGAGAGCTGTGCGATATGAGCGAGATGATTGAGCGCGATGCCTCGGTCGAGCTTGTCATGCGCGAAGATGAGGCAGCGTTGGAGCTGATCCGCCATGATTGCGCTCATGTGATGGCCGAAGCGGTGCAGGAGCTGTTTCCGGGCACGCAGGTTACCATCGGCCCGGTGATTGAGAACGGTTTTTATTACGATTTCGCCCGTGATGAGCCGTTCAGGCCGGAAGATCTGGAAAAGATCGAAGCCAAAATGCGCTTCATCATCAAGCGCAATGACAAATTTACCAAAGAAGTGTGGAGCCGCGATGAGACCCGCGCCTATTTCCTCGAGCACGGCGAGGAGTATAAGGCCGAATTGCTCGATGCCATTCCCGATGGCGAGGACGTTAAAATCTACCGCCAGGGCAAATGGCTCGATATGTGCCGTGGCCCGCATATGCCATCCACCGGCAAAATCGGTTCGGGCTTCAAGCTGCTGAAACTCGCCGGTGCCTATTGGCGCGGCGATAGTAATAACGCCATGTTACAGCGCATTTACGGCACCGCCTGGGCCAGTGATGACGACCTCAAAGCCTATCTGCACATGCTCGAAGAAGCCGAAAAGCGTGACCATCGCAAGCTTGGCCGTGAGATGGACCTGTTTCATTTTCAGGACGAAGGCCCCGGCGTGGTGTTCTGGCACCCCAAGGGCTGGAAGCTGTTTCAATCACTCATCAACTATATGCGCAGGCGTCAGGATGAGGCCGGCTACATCGAAGTCAACACACCGCAAATCCTCGACCGTTCCCTGTGGGAGGCATCGGGCCACTGGGACAAGTACCACGAGAATATGTTCATCACCCAGACCGAGGACCACCGGGTTTTTGCGCTCAAGCCGATGAACTGCCCCGGCCATGTCCAGGTGTTCAAAAACGGCCTCAAATCCTATCGCGACCTGCCGATGAAAATTTCGGAATTCGGCATTGTCCATCGCTACGAACCCTCAGGGGCTTTACACGGATTATTCCGGGTGCGCGGGTTCACGCAGGATGATGCCCATATATTCTGCACCGAAGACCAGATCACGGCAGAAGCGGTCAAGGTCAATGATCTGATCCTGTCGATCTACAAGGATTTCGGTTTTGACGAGATCATCATCAAATTCTCCGACCGTCCGGAAAAACGCGTGGGCTCGGACGCTGTCTGGGACAAGGCGGAAGCCGCCCTGCGCCATGCCGGTGAAGCCACCGGCCAGAAGTTTGAATATAACCCCGGTGACGGTGCGTTTTACGGCCCCAAGCTCGACTATGTCCTGCGCGATGCCATTGGCCGCGAATGGCAATGTGGCACACTTCAGGCCGACTTTAATCTGCCTGAGCGGCTGGATGCGTTTTACATCGACACAGATGGTGCCAAACACCGTCCGGTAATGCTCCATCGCGCCATGTTTGGCTCGCTCGAACGCTTTACCGGCATCCTGATTGAAAATCACGCCGGTCACTTCCCCCTGTGGCTGTCCCCGCATCAGGTCGTCGTCACCTCGATTACGTCTGAAGCCAATGACTACGCTCACGAAGTGCTGCAACTGCTGACAAAGGCTGGCCTGCAGGCCTCGGCCGACACGCGCAACGAAAAAATCAACTACAAAGTGCGCGAACACTCCCTGGCCAAAGTGCCGGTGATCTTTGCGGTGGGCAAACGCGAGATAGAAGAGCGCAGCGTAAATATCCGCAGGCTGGGTTCACGCGACCAAAAAACGGCTGGGCTGGAGGAGGCGATTGCGGCTTTGATAGTGGAGGCGACACCGCCGGATTTGGCGCGGAAGATGTAGCGAAGCACTTTTATGAGTAGCGCTCAAGCGCCACGCAGGCTGCACTCGCCTTGCTCGTTAGTCGTTCGCTGCGCTCCTCCAGGTGCCCCACAGAAAATCTGTCGTTGTGGCTTTTGCAGTTATACGGATAATTTGTCATTGTGGCACCGGACGACCGCACGCAGGCTGCACTCGCCTTGCTCGTTAGTCGTTCGCTGCGCTCCTCCAGGTGCCCCACAGAAAATCTGTCGTTGTGGCTTTTGCAGTTATACGGATAATTTGTCATTGTGGCACCGGACGACCGCACGC
>JAJRTY010000160.1 GCA_024278055.1 Alphaproteobacteria bacterium
ATATAACCGCTGGTTTCCTCACCACGAAAAAGCCCGTGATCCTCGACCAGAATGGTTCTGAATCCAGCTGCTGCGCCGCCGAGAATATCGGTGTGCAAGGTATCGCCGACCATGGCGATACGGGCCGGATCGGCATCGATTTTGTCGGCTGCAAGTTTCGCCTTGATCGCATCAAATGCGTTGATGAACGGCTTGCCGAAAAAGCCCGGATCGACATTTGTCTGACGGGCGATCTCGTGGGCATAATATCCTGGCTCTATCGAAAACTTGTCTTCACGCGGAGCAACCACATCGGGGTTACCAACCAGCAGCGGGCGCGGGTTGTTGATCAGCGATTGCAGCATTTTATCGTGCAATTGCGTTGACCAGCCGATGCTTGATAACAGGATAAATCCATCGGCATTGTCATAGTCACCCTGATCGTCGCCAAGCAGATGAAAGTTCGGGCCGAATTCGGCAAGATTGGCTTGCGGAATTGCCGCAACCCCCCATTGAAAATCTGGTTTGTGATTGGACAGTTCATCAGCCAGCACCATGCGGCTGGAGATAATATCTTCAAGTGGAAAATTGAAACCGAAACTTTTATATTTGGCCTGCGATTTATCGCGGTTGAAGGTTGCGCCATTGCTGAGGACTATGATTTTTTTGCCCATTCGTTGCAGGGCCGAAATGCTTTCGCCCGCGCCGGGCACCGGGCCCTCACCAACATTGAGCACGCCAAAGGCATCAAGCACAAACACATCGAACTCAGCGGCCAGCGCGACAAGATTATCGGCCCGTGCGCTGGTGTCTGGAAAACGTGCCAAAGGCAGTCGATTGCGGCATTTTTCATAATAAGAAAACGCCCAGTTGCAATCAATCAGTGGCGGTGGATTATCGTTGTTCATTGGCTCGGTTCTGTGGTGTTGAAGGGAAGCGGTTACATGGTTTGATGCTGTGCAGTATCAAGATCAAGGCGGATAATCTGGCAATTTTTGAGATGAACGCCGGTCACCGCATGAATGAAATTGCCATGGCTGACGATTGCCGTGGAGTGAAGATTATTTTGTCTGGCGAATTCAACAAATTCATCTGCCCGGCACTGCAACACTTCATCAGGCTCTACCGAAATCCCGCGATGGTCTTTTTCGCCATCGTGCCACCAGCAATCCTGCAGATGATTAAATGACAGATGCGGAAATGAGGCGGCAAGTTTGGAAGGCGGACTGCCGACATCGCAGCTGTTGGTTAGCTGTTCGCGTACCAGGGGATTGATTTCCATCGGATGTTTGTCGGCAAAAATCAGTGATGCGGTTTGCAGCGTGCGGGTGAACGGTGAGACGATCAGATTTGTAATTTCAAGGCTCGCGACGTGTTGGCGCGCATCAATCGCCTGCTGGCGGCCAAGGGCTGAAAGAGGTGCATCAAATATCATCGGATCAGGAGAATTTTGATCAAACACCGCATTAAATTCCGATTGGGCATGGCGGATCATGTATATAGACATTTTAGGGAGCTTTCAGATGAACAAGCTACCGATTTAACGATTGTTTTAATTCCTGTCCATCAACTTTGACATCGCTCTGTTACAAGCGTTGAATTAGTATGGACTCGCGATAAGAGTTCTGTAGTATGGTTTCGTATGCTTTCGAATTTTTTCGTATTGTGTAACGAACTCAAGGGAGAAAATGATGTTCATCAAAAAGTCAACAATACTCGGTGCGGCTGCTGCCGTAATCATGTCGGGTATGTCAGCGAGCGCCAGTTCGGTCACCGAAATTCAGTGGTGGCACGCCATGGGCGGACGCCTCGGCGAGGTGGTTACGGAAATTGCCGATAAATACAATGCAAGCCAGAGCGAATATAAACTCGTTCCGACCTATAAAGGTGGTTACGAGGACACAATGACCGCTGGTATTGCGGCGTTCCGGGCAAAAAAACAGCCAGATATTCTGCAAATTTTTGATGCCGGTGCAGCGACCATCATCAACGCCAAGGGCGCGACCATTCCGGTTGCTGATTTGATGGCCAAATATGCTGGTGGCTTCAATATCGAAGACTACATTCCCGGGGTACGGTATTTCTATGCCGACTCTAATGGCAAGATGATCGGTATGCCGTTCAACTCGTCGACCCCCTTGATGTACTATAACAAGGATGCGTTTGCCAAAGCAGGCATCGCCAATCCGCCTGCCACCTGGGAAGAGTTTGAAGCGATTGCACCAAAGCTCAAGGAAGCCGGCTACATTGCCCTTGCACAAAGCCATAGCCCGTGGATTTTTGCTGAAAACTTCATGAGTCGCCATAATTTGCAGATGGCAACCGCTAATAACGGTTATGACAGCACTGATGTTAAAATTCTTTACAACAATAAAGAATTGAAAATGCACTGGACCAAGGTCAAGGAATGGCTCGACAAGGGCTGGTATGGCTTTTATGGCCGCGCCTGGGGTGATAACCAGGATGCCTTCGTGCAGCAAAAAGTTGCCATGTGGCTCGGATCATCGGGTTCTTTTGGTGGTTTGAAGAAAAGCACTAAGTTCAATTTCGGCACAACTTATCTGCCTTATTGGAAGAGCATAATCGACG
>JAJRTY010000014.1 GCA_024278055.1 Alphaproteobacteria bacterium
GAAATGGACAGGCTGCCAGCCAATTCAGTCGATCTGATTTTCGCTGATCCACCCTACAATCTCCAGCTCAACAGTGAACTGCTGCGCCCTGACCATTCCCGTGTCGACGGAGTGGAGGATGACTGTGACAAGTTTGATACTTTTGCCTCTTACGACCAGTTCTCACATGCCTGGCTCAGTTCCGCTCGCCGTGTCCTTAAAGACACCGGTGCCTTGTGGGTGATTGGCTCTTATCATAATATTTTTCGCGTCGGTGCCACCTTGATGGATCTGGATTACTGGATTTTGAACGATGTAATCTGGCGCAAAACCAACCCGATGCCGAATTTTCGCGGCCGCCGCTTTACCAATGCCCATGAAACACTGATCTGGGCCGCCAAAAGCGCTGATCAGAAAAAATATACCTTCAACTACGAAGCCATGAAGGCACTCAACGAAGATCTGCAAATGCGCTCGGACTGGTCGTTGCCTATTTGCAGTGGCGGTGAGCGATTGAAAAATGACGCCGGTGACAAAGCTCATCCAACGCAAAAGCCTGAAGCTCTGCTCAACCGCATCTTGCTGGCCACCACCAATCCCGGCGATATTGTGCTCGATCCGTTTTTTGGCACCGGCACCACCGGTGCTGCCGCCACCCGTCTTGGCCGCAACTGGATTGGCATTGAGCAGGATGAGGGCTACGCCAAATTTGCCCGGGATCGCATTGCAAAGGTAAGGCGGCTGGATGCGGACATCGTGGAAACCACCCCCAGCAAACGCTCGTTACCGCGCATTCCCTTTGGCACTTTATTAGAGCGCGGCCTGCTTGAACCCGGCACCACCTTGTATGATATGCGCAAACGCCATGCGGCTAAAATTCGCGCTGATGGCACGCTTGTATGCTCCAACGACAAGGGTTCAATTCACCAGATTGGTGCGCGTGTGCAGGGTATTGATGCCTGCAACGGCTGGACCTACTGGCATTTCATGGCTGAAGGCGAACTCAAATCCATCGATATCCTGCGCCAGCAGGTGCGGGCAGAAAACAGTTAGGGCTTTTTTTGACGTTCAAGCGCCACTAGATGTGATCTTCCAATAGGTTGTTCATTCGATCCTTGTTATGATGATTGGAGCTACCAAACTTCAAGCATCAAAGGAGGGATCGAATGAACAACCTCGTGAGAACTCACAGTTAGTCCAACGCTGCTCTTACAGCGCTTTAAGCATTTCTTCGGCGCTTGATTCTTCCGCCTGTCCGGGTGCGGGTTCGATGTTGAGGGTTTTGACTTCTCCGTCATCAACCAGCATGGCATAGCGTTTGGAGCGGGTTCCCAGTCCGGCTGCGGACAAGTCCACATCCATGCCGATTGCCGCAGCGAAAGCTGCATCAGGATCAGCAAGGAACTGAATGTCGTCACCGGCTTCCGTTGCTGTGGCCCAGGCCTGCATGACAAAGGGATCGTTGACGGAGACACAGGCGATAATATCAACACCTTTGGCTTTGAGTTCCTGCGCATTGTTAATGAAACCCGGCAGGTGCTTATGGTGACAGGTTGGCGTAAAAGCCCCTGGAACGGCAAACAGAACAACTTTTTTACCGGCAAATACATCGCTGCCTGTAACGGCGGCGGGGCCGTCTTCAGTCAAATGCATGAAGGTTGCTTCAGGCAATTTATCGCCTACATTTATAGTCATATTCTTACCTTTTTTATTTTCTGAAAGCGGCAGTCAGCCGCCAATTGTCCAATATTGATCAACCGATGTTTTTTCGCCAACCAGTGTAAAGCGCAGCTTGTTGCCCTCAAGCGCTTTAGCGGATTTTGCCCCGCTCACTAACATCTCAACCAGACTGACGGCTCCTTTGTTGACAATTTTTTCGGGCGTGTCGAAAAACAGAGTATCTGCACCTTCAACGAAGACATCGACAAGGGCGTCACCTTTCGGGTTTTCGACCTCAAACGCCAAGGTTACCTTATTATCATCACCGGTTAAATCGAGTTTTCGCACTCTGAGACCCTCAGAGGGTTTTGAGGGCTGTGGAATTTTTTTGATAAATCGCGCGAGTTTACGTTTGAACGGACTGGCTGACTGATTTTCGGGCTTGATGTCCAGGGCCATTGTTGCATTCACCGGCAGGCAAATATCCAGACAGACGGCATAGTTGAGCTCAAGATTGAGTTGAACCGGTGCTTTTGCATCCACGGGGATAATTTTTACCGGCAGGACAATTTCGTTTTTGTAGCCGATGGTCATGCCCTATTTGTCGATAAAACGCTTTGGTGCCGGCCAGCGCACTTCAATGGATTTTACATTGGTCGAGCATGTCCAGTTGGCCTGTGTCGGAATGCCGCTGCCGCCGGGATTGCGCCAATAGGTTTTCCATCCGGCGTCAATCTCTATATGCACACCGACATTGGCGATCTTTGAATTATTTTCGGTGCCGGAATAACCGGTGGAAATCAGTCGCGCCCGTGCGTAAGGATTGTCTTGCCAGGGTGAGGAAAATTCCGCTGCCAGCGACACTTTTACATTCGTAAATGTGACTGTGGCAACAGATCCGACGATCAGTATACCGGTGATAAGCTTGTAAATCCCTGACATAGTTCAATCCGTTTCCCTGACAGCTTATTATAAACTGCCCTATGGGGTATAACATCTTAATTGACGCGTTAAAGAAGTCACAATTGCGTCAGCACTGGCTTTATCGAACATTTTTAGGCTTGGTTCCAGATCAAACTTCGGGTTAGACTCACTTTATGAGCTCACTGGATAATGATAATAACTTTGAAATGGACGATATGTATCTGAATAATCAGATGCTGATTGCCATGCCAGGTGTCAATGATCCGCGGTTTGAACGAACCGTTATCTTTATGTGTGCTCATTCGGCTGATGGGGCCATGGGCATTGTCATTAACAAGCCAGCCAGCGGCATCACCTTACCCAAGTTGTTCGAGCAGTTGAACATTGCATCCGAAATGGAACGCATTGACCTGCCCGATCCGATCGAGGATGTTGCGGTTCAAATTGGCGGCCCGGTGGAAAGCAGTCGTGGCTTTGTTTTGCACAGTTCGGATTATTTTTCCTCTGAAAACACCATGTCGATTGATGAAGAAATCGGCCTCACCGCCACATTGGATGTGTTGCGGGCGATTGCTCAAGGGTGCGGGCCCAAACATGCTATTTTAGCGCTGGGCTATGCCGGATGGGGGCCGGGGCAGCTGGAAAGCGAGATGCAGTCAAATGGCTGGCTTCATTGCGAGGCAGACGTTGATCTGATTTTTTCGCGTGATTGCGGCAATAAATATGATCAGGCGATGGCAAAGATCGGTATCGATCCCAATTTGTTATCGACCACAGCGGGCCATGCCTGACGCAGCTTTAGTTCAGGAAATCTTTTTGCCTGGCCGGCGCTGCATTCTTTTCTTTTTGCGACCAAATTTTCTTCGCTGATCAGGCTTTTTGGGCTGGTTGCCGGTTTGAGAACTCGTGTTTTTTGTAGCAGCGGGTTTGGGTTGTGACGGTTTTTCGGTTTTCTGCTCCACCTTCTTGGCCGCCTTTTGCGGTTTTTCCCTGGTGGTTTTTTCGGATTTTTTCGGCTTGGCCTTTGGTTTTGTTTGCTTTGCCGCAGGTGCAGGTTGCTTTTTCTGGGCTTTCTTGCGGGGGCGTCGTTCTACCGATGCAACCGGAGCTACTTCCTCAACCACAGGAGGTTCTATGACTTCCTCGACCTCTTCTTCAAGAATATATCCGTCCAGAATATTTTCATCATACTCGATTTCTTCGGCCACCTCTTCTACGGCTACCTCTTCTTCGATAACCTCTTCTTCCGCAATCTCTTCTTCGACGACCTCTTCTTCAACGATTTCTTCTTTGTAAATTTCTTCCTGATAGACTTGTTCTTCGTAGACCTGTTCTTCGTAGACCTGTTCTTCTTCGATCTCCTCAGTTATCGCCTCTTCAGGGTAATTCACCTCCTCAAAAACTTCTTTTTCATATATGACCTCTTCTTCTACTATATTCTCCCCGGCACCTTCTTCCTCATAATACTCCTCTTCACCCGCCACCTAATCATATTGGGCATCTTCCGGCTGGTATTGTGTGGTTTCCTGTGGTGTCTGGGTTACACCGGCAGTTGTTGAGCCAATTTCGTAGTCTGACTGTAAAGTATGCCTCTCCAGCTGCATTCTGCTAAGCCTGGAGTAAACCGTATCCGGCTCGTTGTCCCCGGCTGATACCGGCCTGTGGCCGAGGAGTTTCTGGGCATCTCTCGCGATCATCGGTTCGCCGTAAAGAAAACCCTGTACAAATTCACAGCCAAGCTCATTGAGCATTTCTGCTTCTGCGACTTCTTCCACTCCTTCGGCCACAACCGCCATGCCAAGATCATGCGCCAGAGCAACAACCGATTTCAGTATAATATCGCTGAACGGGTGTTTTTCTTCGCTGTGGACGAAAGATTTATCTATTTTTATGGTGTCAAACGGGAAACTCTGCAGGTAGCTGAGGGAGGAGTAGCCGGTGCCAAAGTCATCAAGAGAAAGTCCGGCCCCGAATTTACGAATACTCTGGAGCACGCGCGATGCCAGTTCCGGGTTCTCCATTACCTGGGTTTCAGTGACTTCAATTTTCAAGGTCCCCGGGGTGATCTCCGAACGATCAAGAATAGCCTGAAGATCGCCAATCATATCAGGTTGAATGATTTGCCGGGTCGACACATTAACGCTCATAAACAGCATTTCGTGGTTGGTATAAAGACGTTGCCAACTGCCCAGCTGTATGCCGGCTTCATTGAGAACAAATCGCCCTATATCAACAATCAATCCGGTTTCTTCAGCAATATCCATGAACTCGCCGGGGCCAAGCAAACCGCGGGTCTGGTGCTGCCAGCGCACCAAGGCTTCAAAACCTGCAATTTGCCCGGAGCTAAGATGAACAATCGGCTGGTACATCAATTTGAATTCATTGCGCTCAATGGCCTGATGCAAGTCGGATTCCAGCGCCACTCTGTTGGTGGTGCGACGGGCCATACGAGGATCAAACACCGAGATATTAGTGCCACCACGGCGTTTGGCGCTATACATGGCAATCTCGGCGCGCTTCAGGAATTCTGCGGCTTCCTCGCCCGTGCCTGATTTATACAGGGCGAGGCCGATGTAGGACGTCAAATATATCTTTTTAGGTCTGAAGGGGATCGGCTGGGAAATTGAATTCTGTATATTTTCTGCAATCTGATAGACCTCATCAATGCCAATCTGGGTCGTGGTCAAAATAGCAAAACGGTTCTTAGAAATTTTGGCGACGGTATCTCTTGGAGACATCTCCTCGGCAATACGCCGGGCGGTAATGAGCAGAAAATTGTCCCCGGCCGCATGACCAAGACTGTCATTAATACTGCTAATTCTATCAATATCCACGAGAATAAGCCCAATTTCATGAGGGCTTTGTTCCGAGTGCCGGTTGACGGCGCGTTCCAGCCGGTCTGTAAACAACGTCTGATTCGGCAGGCCGGTAAGATGATCATGAACGGCATCGCGCAACAGTCTTTCTTCTGCCAGTTTGGTGTGGGTTATGTCTGTCACAACACCAATGCAGCGCGAGGCAATGTTACTTTCGCCCGGCACAGCGCGCGCTTTAAGCTGCAACCAGCGATAGCCACCGTCTGTCCCGCGCATTCTAAAGGAGACATTTAAAAAACCCATGCCATTACTGATCATGGCGTCCAACCGGTTGGAGAAGTTGACGCGATCGTCCTTGTGCATGAGGTCAAGCCAGGTATGGGTTCCACCCAATTCAAAGTGCCCCGGTCGCAAGCCCAAGAGTTTTTCGATCTCCGGGCTTACATAGAATGACTTTTGCTCGAGATTATAGTCCCACACGCTGTTTCCGGCACCGGCAAGAGCCAGGGCGTCGCGTCCGGAACTATCCTTGGTCATGCGCATGCCAACAGCAAACTGGGTAACAACAAAAGCCAGTAGCAACAAGGTCAAAATCAGGCCTGCGGCAATGCCCGGGGACAGCAGCGGGTGTGTAATCCAGCCGACAATGGCGCTGCCAACAAAAAGTGTCCAGCCGACAAGTACCATCCATGCGGGCAGGATAGCCAGTGCTCGCGGGTTACGATGGAGGCTGAGATACAGAATGATTATAGCACCAAAAAATACACCGCCGCCAAAACTGATCCGCGCCAGTCCAGCGGCGTAATATGGCTGGAAAAACGCATAAGGCACCAATGTAGCCATGGAAAAAATCAGAAATATGTTCAAATACCCCAGGATTGGCATTCGATGACGCAGAAGCAAAAACGTATGAAAAAACGAAAAAACGCCTAAGGCCATCAAGGCCTCTGTGGCGCTGCGAAGTTTTACCGCCGTACTGGGTGAAGAAAAATACTCCTGGGAGAAAAAGCCAAATTCCAGAAGCAATAAAAGGGTGCCGGCAATCGATAAAAGGGCACCGGAAAGATAGGCCACCTGGCGCGAAACAAAAAACAGAATAGTAAGATATAATGCAATCAGGCCAATCAGACCGAGAAGAAATCCGCGATACAGCGATCTGTTTTCCAAGTGGAACTTATACGCTCTTTCGTTCCAGAGGCCCAACCGGGGCGGCCAATTGCCATTTATTTCCACCACATAAGTAACAACGCGTTGTGGCTCCACGCTCAATCGAAAAACGCCCGGGCGGCCCAATACCCGCTCCGGCTCAGCACCTGAAGACGCTGTTATACTCAAAACGGTTTGACCACCAATAAGTGGCCAGATCAGCCCGGTACCAACAAAACCCCGCTTGGGTACGACTATCAAGGGCTTTATGGTTTCGTCGGTCGGGTTGGCGAGGGTAAAGGCCAACCACCTGTAGGGAGTGCGCTGGCTCAGGGCAGACACAGAGAGCTGCTCGCGCTGTTTTGCATCAGCACTTAGAACCTCTATCTGCAGGCTGGGGTTGGCGCTTTCGTAGCGCTGACTGACCGAAGACAGGTTTATCGCGTCGTTAGCCACCGGCAGGGATATAACTTCCTGGGCGTGAGCAATAGCGGACCCGAACAATATGCTGATCGCCATAATCGCACAGGTGAAGATTACGCGGTAATGATACAAAGATGTATTTATCGTTCGATACCTTTTTAAGAAGTTTCAGCTAAAATAGAAACGGCCACAAATCCACCCTGTCCGGTCAACTGCACTCACCCGTTCATATCATCCGCAATCAGGCCAAACAAGAGATGGTCCTGCCATTTTCCATTTATGCGCAGATAACGCCGCGCATAGCCTTCCTCATTAAACCCGCTTCTTTTCAAAAGGCGAACAGATGCTTCATTAAATGGTAAACAGGCAGCTTCCAGGCGATGCAACTGCAATGTTTTAAAAACATACGGAATGATGGCCGCCAAAGCTGCCGTCATATGACCATTGCGGGCATAGGGCTCGCCGATCCAGTAGCCAATGGCGCAGGATTGGGCAACCCCTCTGCGAACATTACTCAAGGTCAGGCCGCCGAGGATATTGTCACTGTCGGTTTCAAATAGAAAAAACGGATAGGCCAGGTCATCGCGCATATCGCGCCCATAGCGTTTAAGGCGACGTCTAAAGGAGCTTTTGGACAAATCATCGCGTGGCCAGGTTGGCTCCCACGGAGTTAAAAAAATCCGGCTTGTGGCCCGCAATTCCGCCCACCCCTGAAAATCCGACATTTGAGGCGCACGCAAATATACCTGCCCCGCACGTAAAACCGGACCTGTATCTAGTGGATTAACCGAGCGCAGGAACGCCATGACCATACCTTGTTAGAACGACACCATCGCTTTTTGTGTAACATGCATCATACACTACAGCGCTCATTCGAATTTTGCCCTGATATTGTCAAACGATGCAAGTCCTGAACCCGGACCAACTAAAGCAATACTTGGATTTTTTTGTATCGTCAGATTTTCCGCCAACCGGACAAGAGTGGCGACATCGACGTTTTCGACTTTTTCAATCAGTTCAGAAATCGGTATCACGCGACCAAAAAGCAGCATTTGGCGAGCAATCTGTTCAGCCCGTGATGACGATTGTTCCAGGCACATAACGAGGCCGGTTTTTAGTTGCGCTTTGGCGCGGGCAAGCTCATCATCGGTAATTGAGCCGGAAAGCCTTTTGAGTTCCTGAACAATCACATTTCCCAGCTCTTGCGCCTTTTCCGGTCCGGTACCTGCGTAAATGCCAAAGACCCCGGTATCTGAAAAACCCCAGTTGAACGAAAAAACCGAATAACATAAGCCGCGTTTTTCGCGCACTTCCTGAAACAGCCGCGACGACATGCCGCCGCCCAGAATATATGAGAGTATCTGCATGGCATAAAAATCAGGATCATTGACGGCGATGCTCCTGAGGCCGAAAATGACATGGACCTGCTCGATATCACGCTCAACGCGCACATCGCCACCGACATAGGTTGCGGGCACAAAACCATCAAAGCTTTTTTCCTTCAGGGCACCAAAGCCTTCTTCGACCTGGCCAACAAGATCTTTATGATCGAGGGCGCCAACGGCTGCGACCACCATGGAAGACGGCTGGTAATACTCATCGCGGTAGGATCTCAGGTCATCGGACACGAATTCAGACACTGTCGAAACCGTGCCCAGGATGGGTCGTCCCAGGGGCTGATCGGGGAAGGACACCTGTTGAAACATGTCAAATACCAGATCATCGGGGGTATCATGACTGTGACCAATTTCCTGTATGATAACGCCGCGTTCGCGCTCCATTTCATCATTGTCAAAACTGGGATTAATCAGGATATCCGACAGAAGAGATACGGCCAGTCCGGTATCGCCTTTCAACACCCGCGCATAATATGCAGTGGTCTCCAGGCTGGTTGCCGCGTTGAGATCACCTCCGGCGATTTCAATTTCTTCGGCAATTTCAAGGGCCGTGCGCGACGGGGTACCCTTGAAGGCCATATGTTCGAGAAAATGGGCAATGCCGTGCTGGTGGATTTTCTCATGGCGCGCACCGGCATTAATCCAGGCCCCTAAAGATACGGTTTCAAGATGGGGCAAGGAGTGGGTGACGACACGCAAGCCGTTGGCCAGGGTCGATATTTCCACACCGGGAATATCAGTCATGGCTGGTGGTTGATCTGGCATTGGCTTCGATAAATCCTTCAACTGTCTCAAGATCATTGGGCAGAACGCTGAAATGTTCTTCCAGATCCAACAAGGCACTTAGTTGTGCGGGCATAAGCGGTCTGGCTCCTGTGGCTTTTTCCACCGCATCAGGAAACTTGGCCGGATGGGCGGTGGACAGGATTATATTGGGAATGGCATCCGAGTGTCCGCCGGCCCGCGCACCGGCCAGAGCCACAGCCGTATGAGGGTCAATCATTTCGCCCGAGGTTACATAGACCTCGTGCATGGTTTTCAGAGTTTCATCTTCATCTGTGCGTATGGCATCAAAATTATTTGCAATATATGACAATGCATCAGGGTTGATGGTAAAGCTGCCGGATTGGTTGAGTGAATTCATCATGTGCAAAACGCTTGCCCCTTCGCGGCCAACCGCATCAAACAATAATCGTTCGAAAGTGCTGGAGACCTGGATATCCATGCTCGGGCTGGCGGTGGGGGTGACGCCTAGCACTTCATAACGGCCTGTTTTCACGGCACGTACGAGAATGTCGTTAATGTTGGTGGCAATGGTCAGCCGGTCTATGGGCAGGCCCATTTTAGCGGCCGCGAAGCCTGCATAAATATCACCGAAATTACCTGTCGGGACACAGAAGCGCATTTTCCTGTCCGGTGCGCCCAGGGAAGAAGCAGACGTGAAATAATAAACAATCTGCGCCATTATCCGCGCCCAGTTTATGGAATTCACCCCTGAAAGCTGATGCGCCTGCCTGAAAGCGGGATGATTGAACATGGCTTTTACCAGTTGCTGGCAATCATCGAACGTACCTTCAAGGGCGATATTGTGAATATTATCAGCGCCGGCTGTGGTCATTTGGCGACGTTGCACCTCACTCACCCGGTCATGGGGGTGAAGGACAAAAATGTCGATGCGATTACGGCCCTTAAAAGCTTCTATGGCAGCGCCTCCGGTATCACCGGATGTGGCCACGACAATGGTCGCGTGTGTGTTTCTTTTCTCCAGAACATGGTCAATCAAACGAGCGAGTACCTGCAGGGCTACGTCCTTAAAGGCAAAGGTGGGTCCGTGAAAAAGTTCAAGTATCCACTCATTGGGGCGCATTTCACGCAACGGCACAACGGCGGGATGGTTGAAGCTGGCATAGCTTTGCGCGAGGATATCTTTAAAAACCACATCATCAATTGTGCCATCGACAAAGGGTGCCATGACTTCATAAGCCACGTCACAATAAGGTCTGCCAGCAAACGAACGTATGCGTTCAGGCCCAATCCGTGGCCAGGCCTCAGGCACATAAAGCCCGCCGTCATTGGCCAGGCCGGTGATAATGACGTCTTGAAAATCGAGTTCGGGAGCATTGCCCCGGGTGCTTATAAATTTCATTTGTCAGTGATTTCTTGGCGTTGAACGAACGAACTGAACACTAGGTCATTCCTTTCGGGATTTGAAGGAAAATACCACGAACACGCCAATCAGCGTCAAAGCCAGCCCATACCAGGTAAGTGCGTATCCCAGATGTCTGTTCTCGAGATTGACATTTATCTCGCGTGGCTGGGGCAAACTGTCTTTATTCACATCACCGGACCGGGCAATCAAAAAGGGCGCGGCATTTTCCAGTTCCAGATGGTCAGAGATTGCTTTAATATTGCGCGTATACCAGATGTTGTTCTTATAATCGGTTTCAGGTGTGAAGTAATTGGCGCCCTGATCGGTCTTGATAAAGCCGGTAATTGTCTGCCTGCCTTCAACCTGAGACTTCAAACGGGTGCGCTGTTGTTTGAATTTTTCGGGTACAAATCCACGATTCACCAACACAGTGCCACCGTCCTCAAGCAGAAAAGGCACAATCACCCAATAGCCGACACCACTGTAGGTTGCCTTGCCTGCCGGTACATGGGTAAAAAGATGAACTTCATCTTTATAGTTAAATCTGCCGGTGGCTTTAACGGCACGATAATTCAGTTGATCCAGATCCAGTTGCTTCCAGGTATCCATAGGCGGCAAAGGTTGTGGCGGCTGGTCGATAGCTGAGTTGATGGTTTCAATCAGACTGGTTTTCCAGTTGAAACGCTTTACCTGCCAGGTCCCCAGAGCCACAAGAATGGCCAGAGCGATTATGAAAAAAACGTTTGGTATAAGTTGAAACTGGACTTTATTCATTGTGTTCAAATGGTGGATTTCATTTATCAAGTTGGCCTTCGCGTGCCTGATTTTGACATTGTATCGCAATCAGAACTGCTTTAAACGGACGCAATAAAACCAGCGGTAAAATCAAAATTATCGGTCCCCATAAAACCGCATGAACCCAATATGGCGGGTGGTATGCCATCTCTATACCAAGCGATCCACCAGCAGCTATAAATCCGACAATCAGGATTATAAACACAGCCGGTCCATCACCGGCATCAACGAAGCCGTAGTCGAGATCACAAGTATCGCAATTTTCCCTGATATCGAGAAAACCTTTAAACAGTTTACCGCGACCACATCTTGGGCATCTGGATTTGATGCCTGCTAAAAAAGGTGAAACTGAGGCATGCTTGTCCATGGGCTTCTCTCACATTTGCAAGCAAGGCAATTGGGTGGCAGCAGGATAACCCCGGCAGAAAACCATGCTTCTGCCGGGGGTTATCTGTAATCAGGCAGCGGGTCCAGCGGCCCATACATAAATGCTGACGAATAAGAACAGCCAGACCACATCAACAAAATGCCAGTACCAGGCAGCGGCTTCAAAACCGAAATGCTGTTCGGGCTTGAAATGTCCGGCGAGAGCGCGGAACAGGCAGACTGCCAGGAAAATAGTTCCGACTATGACATGAAATCCGTGAAATCCCGTCGCCATGAAGAATGTTGAACCATAAATATGACCGGCGAAACCAAATCCGGCTTCGGCATATTCATAAGCCTGGAGGGCTGTGAACAAGACACCAAGGATAACTGTGCAAAGCAGGCCCCACTTCAGGCCATCGCGGTCACCATGCACGAGCGCGTGATGGGCCCAGGTCACCGTTGTGCCTGAGGTCAATAGGATCAAGGTGTTGACCAGCGGCAAATGCCAGGGATTAAAAGTCTGGATATCCGCCGGCGGCCAGATACCGCCGGTAAGTTCAGTCCTGGTAACCTGTACGGCTTCACCGGGAAACAGGCTTACATCGAAAAAGGCCCAGAACCAGGCGACAAAAAACATAACTTCGGAAGCGATAAACAGGATCATGCCATAACGCAGGTGAAGCTGAACCACCTGGGTATGATCACCCTTGTGGGCTTCATCAATGATATCTTTCCACCAGCTGGCCATGGTGTAGAGAACGCCAACGGTACCGATGATCAGAATCCAGGGCGATTCCTGATGCATATAAATGATTGCACCGATAGCCATAACAAAGGCCGATAACGCACCAACTGCCGGCCAGGGACTCGGGTCGACCAGGTGGTAATCATGATTTTTCGCGTGGCTGTCAGACATTATGTCGCTCCTAGAGGTTAGCGCTGTATTTGAGTAAAACTAGCATAGTCCTGTCTAAATCTTTCCTGTTTCACGGTTTTTCGAGGATGCAGGAAGTTTAGTGGTCTTTATTTTTTCTTCCGTTACCAACGGAAAGAATGTGTAGGAAAGTGTTATGGTTGAAACCCCGTCCAGATCCTTGTCGTTGACGATCTCGGGATCGACATAGAAACTCACCGGCATTTCAACGCTTTCTCCTGGTTTAAGCGTTTGCTCGGTAAAGCAAAAACACTGGATCTTGTTAAAATACTGACCTGCGGACAGAGGGGTTACATTGAAGGTGGACGTGCCGGTCGAGATGGCTGTGCCCAGGTTTTGAGCCTTGTAATTGGCGATGTATGTTTCACCAATTTTAATTGTAATTTGCCGCTCTACCGGCTCAAACGACCAACCTAGCTTTTGCGAAGAATTGGCATCAAAACGCACATTGATCGTCTTCGACAATATTTTTTCGGAGGCCTGTTCGGCAACTTGAGTAGTTCCACCATATCCGGTGATCTGGCAAAACAGTCGGTAAAGCGGAACAGCCGCGTAGGCCACACCAATCATGCTCAGGGCCACAGCGGCGCATCCAATAGCAACTTTTATGTTGCTTCCGGGATTGTTCCGGCTCGCACCCACCTCTGTATTACCGCTGACTTCACTCATGCTTTTTGCCTCGTCCGTTTAAAAGGCTCTAAGAGCGACGTTGTCACTCAATTTTACCACAGTCACCACAAATACAAGCACCATGAAGACCAACAGCGCTACGGCCATGGCTTTTGAACGTGATTTCCTGCTGCGTATCTGTTCTTCACTCAACTGCATCAAATCCACCCCAGTGTCCAGTTAGAGCCAAACCCCAGGCCCTGCTCGATCAACAATACCGTAAAGATAAGAAAAAGATGCAGGATGGAAAAGCTGAAAAGTTTTTTGGCCATTCTATCAGCCGGTTTTCCTTCGCGAATTCTATATGTCTGAAACGCCAGCCACAGGAAAACGAGGCCTGAGACAGCGGCAAACACCAGATAGAGAGCGGCGGCAAACCCCAGAATTACCGGGGCAAACGTTATCGCCACATAGGCTATTGAATAGAGCAGTATCTGGCGCCGGGTTTCATCAGTTCCGGCAACAACCGGCAACATCGGAACACCGACGTCACGATAGTCTTTCAGGCGATAAAGTGACAGCGCCCAGAAATGCGGTGGCGTCCACAGGAATATGATCATGAACAGGGCGATGCTTTCAACACTGATGGTTCCGGTCACGGCAACCCAGCCAATCATGGGAGGAAAAGCACCGGCAGCCCCACCGATAACAATGTTATGGGGGGTTCGCCGTTTAAGCCACATCGTGTAAATGAAAAGATAAAATCCAATGGTCACAGCCAGCAAGGCTGCAGCTGGCCAATTGACCATCAAACCCAGCACCACGACGGATGCAACCGACAAAAAGATGCCAAAGCCCAAAGCTTCTCCCGGGGCAACACGGCCCATGGGAATTGGTCGCGCGGCAGTTCTGCGCATGCGACCATCGATGTCGGCATCATACCACATGTTAAGCGCACCGGAGGCCCCGGCCCCAACAGCAATCGCCAATATGGCGGTAAAGGCCAACACCGGATGTATTTGCCCCGGTGCAATCACCAGCCCGACAAAGGCGGTAAAGACAACCAGAGACATAACACGGGGCTTCATCAGAGCGAAAAAATCCGCCGCCGTTCCCAATCCACCCTCAGCCGTGCGGAGAGGTTGTGAAAAATCCACACCTGCGTCAGCCATTATCCCCTCCTTCCGATTTCGGTTTCATGCATCCCTCTGACCCTATTTGATTTTCGGCAGAGTGCTGAACTGATGGAACGGTGGTGGTGATGACAATGTCCATTCCAGCGTGGTCGCTGCTTCACCCCAGGGATTGTCGGCAGCTTTTACTTTCTTCGAGAAAGCGTGATAGACGCCATAGAGGAAGATGAGAACGCCAAGTGCTGACAGGTAAGAGCCCATGGAGGAAACATAGTTCCAGCCGGCGTAGGAATCTGGATAATCTGAAATACGGCGCGGCATTCCGGCGAGCCCGAGGAAATGCTGGGGGAAGAACGTAATGTTCACACCAACAAAAGTTACCCAGAAATGCAGTTTGCCAATGGCTTCCGAATACATATAACCGGACATTTTCGGAAACCAGTAATACCACCCGGCAAAAATGGCAAACACCGCTCCCAAAGACAGCACGTAATGGAAATGAGCGACCACATAGTAAGTATCCTGCAAGGAGCGATCAATACCGGCATTGGCAAGAACCACACCGGTTACGCCACCGACCGTAAACAGGAAGATAAAGCCGATAGCCCAGATCATCGGGGTTGTGAACCGAATGGAGCCGCCCCACATTGTCGCAATCCAGGAGAACACTTTAACCCCGGTCGGCACCGCGATAACCATCGTGGCGGCAACAAAATAGGCTTGCGTATCCACATCGAGCCCAACCGTATACATGTGATGAGCCCAGACAATGAAGCCGACAACACCAATAGCGACCATAGCGTAAGCCATTCCGAGATAACCGAAAATCGGCTTTCCGGAAAATGTCGAAACAATGTGGCTGATAATACCAAAGCCGGGCAAAATCAGAATGTAGACTTCAGGATGGCCGAAGAACCAGAACAGATGCTGGTACAAAACCGGATCGCCGCCACCGGCAGGATCAAAGAAGGTTGTGCCGAAATTACGATCTGTCAGCAACATGGTAATGGCACCAGCGAAGACTGGCAGAGATAACAACAGCAGGAACACGGTGACCAGGATTGACCATACAAACAAAGGCATTTTGTGCAGGGTCATGCCGGGTGCGCGCATGTTAAATATTGTAGTGATGAAGTTAATCGCGCCGAGAATGGAAGAAGCACCGGCGAGATGCAGCGAAAGGATAGCGAAATCCATCGCCGGCCCGGGCTGCCCACTGGTTGACAATGGCGGATAGATCGTCCAGCCGCCGCCGACACCATTGCTGCCTGAAGGCCCCTCGACAAACATGGAAATCACCAGCAAAATGATGGAGGCGGGCAATAACCAGAAGGAAATATTATTCATGCGCGGGAACGCCATGTCAGGCGCCCCAATCATCAAAGGCACAAACCAGTTACCGAACCCACCAATCATCGCCGGCATGACCATGAAGAAAATCATAATCAGGCCATGGGCTGTGGTAAATACGTTAAAAGTATGCGGATCACCGAAAATCTGCATACCCGGTTCCTGAAGCTCCAACCGCATGCCAATGGACATGACGCCGCCAATCAATCCTGCGATGATTGCAAAGACCAGGTACATGTTCCCAATGTCTTTGTGGTTGGTTGAATATACATAGCGACGCCAGCCGGTGGGGTGGTCGTGCTCGGCATGTGTATCAGTGTGACTTGACATAATAATTATCCTTCCGCACTCAATTGGCGCTGATAGCGTTGGCTTTGGTCATTGCCAAATCGATTTTCTTGGGATTGACGGGCAAGCTGGCAAACTCTTCTTTGGCCTTGACTACCCATTGTTTGTATTCTTCCTCGCTAACCACCTTGATGGCCAGAGGCATAAAGGCATGACGAATGCCGCAAAGCTCCGAGCATTGCCCATAAAATGTGCCGGTCTTTGTGGCCTTGAACCAGGCCTCATTCAAACGGCCGGGAATTGCATCAATCTTGACGCCAAAAGCCGGCATGGCAAAAGCGTGGATAACATCGCTGGCGGTGACAACCACGCGCACAACCTTGTTAACGGGAACAACGATATTATTATCGACCGCCAGTAATCTGGGCTGGCCAGGCTTGAGCTCATCGTCTTCCAGCATTACCGCATCAAACTCGATGCCTTTAGTTTCGTCATCCTGATATTCAAATGTCCAGTACCACTGGTTTCCCGTTGCCTTTATCGTCATGTCGACTTTAGGAATGATTCTGTCGAAGTATAAAAGCTTGAAGGAAGGAATGGCGACCGCCACCAGAATAAGGATCGGGATGACTGTCCAGGCGACTTCCACCAGGGTATTGTGAGAAGTTTTGGAGGGCGTCGGGTTGGATCTGGCATTAAACCGGATCATGCAATAAACCAGAAGCGCTGTCACAAACAGGGTTATAACTGTAATGATAATCAGCAAAAAGTCATTATGGAACCATAATATTCGCTCCATGATGGGTGATGCCGCTTCCGGCAGGCCTACCTGCCAGGGCCGTGACTGCCCAATGCTCTGCGCCATAACCGCGCCAATGGCTGCAATATTAGAGATAAGCACAGCTCCGAATAAGGTCACCAGTTTTAAAATCGACCGCATGGTCCATTAACTCCATTTGTATGTTTCACCAGCGAAGCCACTATAAGCCTCACGGTGCCGCGCGTTCAAGCGCACTTAGACGGCTTCAATTCGTTAGCGAATCAAAAAGCACGTCATCTTTAAATACTATAACATTTTGCCCCATAAAAGATCGCAGCAAAACCCCGGCCCTCTTTTAAAGCCTATAAACCACTAAATGCAATCCCCATAATGCCCCAATATTCCAGCTTTTCCACTCCACGGCATTATGAATTTTCACAATACCCCGCATTTAATTTAAAAACAGCCCTAACATAGCGGCAAATTGTCGCCATGTTCGCACGTTAAGGAGCTGGAATTAATCAGACACTTAATCAATAACGGAAATTATATTTACCGAGTTGCTTTACGTGGCTTTCAGATATCGCTAAAAAGCGATAAGGTCTGCGCGTAGCAGGACGATACAACATAATCGACTCGTTTTCCACCAGGGTATTTGGAGGCTAAGAAGCATTGACATGAAAACTAAAAAACTTGGAACATTTCTCGGAATTTTCTGTTTTGCCGCGTTGGGCGCATCTATCAACGCCTCTGCCCAGCAGACTGTCGTCAAGAGCAAGCATGGTGCCTGGAATGTTCAGTGTGAAGCCCCCACCAATCCCACGGTAAATGCAGCTGACCTGATCAAGGATCTTGAGAAAAACAAAACCAAAAAGAAAAAGAACCAGCCTCTTAAGGCTGCCGTTAAAGAACAATGCGGCATGGTTCAGATCGTAAAATCGACAAAGAGACCAAATGTTGGACTGTCAATAATCATTTTCAGGGTTACACGAAAAGACAAATCCGCCGGCGGGTTGTTGCGCGTCCTTGCTCCGGCAGGTGTTTTTCTGCCAACTGGCCTGGCTATGGAGATAGACGGCAAAGCGCAAGGCCGCATCGGATTTTTGCGGTGCCTGCCAAACGGCTGTCTCGCTCAGGCGGACATCACGAAAAAGCTGATGAAAGCATTCAGAAAAGGCAAGGCTGCAAATTTCATAATCTATGAAGCCCCGGGTCGCGGCCTCGCGCTCAAAGTGCCTCTGAAAGGTTTTACCGCAGCATTCAAAGCGCTGAAATCCTGATCGATACCGAGCATGTAATCAGGATGTTAATGATTCAGCTTAGGCAAGAGTTTTAATGTTTTACATTAACAAAAATCTTGACCGTTTTTCGATTGGAGAAACTTTCGATCAATCTGGCTAAGCTGTTGATTCCAGACTCATATATGGATGGCAAAGATTAATCCTTTACATGAGAAAAAGCCGAAACTGCGCCCGAAGAACATTGGTAATTTCTACCCGCTCAGTCAGAAGAAAACGGCGCGCTACCAGGTTATAGTTGTGTCAAACATCGATATTGCAGCAACGAACTTATCGCGACAGCCGGGGTTGCAAAAGCCGACAACTTTGCCACGATAGATCGTCAGAGCGGCTCCATCCACCGGTTTTCCTGACCACGGGCAGACCTGATTGATGCAATCTTCCAGCTTTAATTCAGCATCTCCAGTCATGTTCATTGACTGATTACCTCTTGAAAATTTAGCGCCCTAATAGGCGCATTCATCAAAAACCTTATCAATATTCTGCTGCCAGCGGCCATTGAAACGTTCCAGTAGGTCTTCTGCCGTGGTCGTGCCATCTTCAACAATGGTTTCAATGGAATTGAGAAAATGAGTTTCGTCTTCACCGAAACGATCCAACCTTTTCCTGCGCTTCAGGCCTTCTCGTGACAAGACTACGATGGCTCTTGCCACATCCAGCACCTTGCCATCACGAAACGGCGTATTGAGGGCGTGTCTTGGCACCTCATTGCGCAAATTCTGTCTTTCGGCTTCGGTCCAGTCGGCAATGAGGTCATAGGCTTTATCAAGGGTCTGCTTATCATAGAGCAACCCTACCCAAATGGCTTGAAGAGCGCAAAGTCCGCGCCAGGCGACACTGTCGGCGCCGCGCATTTCTATTATTTTCTTGACCCGGGCCTCGGGAAACAGGGTGGTGAGGTGATCAGTCCAGTCGCTCATTGTCGGCTTTTCGCCGACGAAACCTTTCAATTCACCTTTGAGGAAATCGCGAAAACTCAGTCCAGACACATCATTGTAGACACCGTCGCGATAGATAAAATACATCGGCACATCGAGTGCATATTCCACATAACGCTCAAATCCCATACCGTCTTCAAATGCAAACGGCAGCATGCCCGATCGATCCGCATCCGTATCAAGCCATATGCGGCTGCGATAGCTTAAATAACCGTTGGGTTTGCCCTCGGCAAAAGGCGAGTTGGCAAAAATGGCGGTGACAATCGGTTGCAGGGCCAGGGCCACCCGCAGTTTTTGCACCATATCGGCTTCGCTCTCGTAATCCAGGTTAACCTGAACCGTGGCCGAACGGAACATCATGTCGGTGCCAAGGGTGCCAACTTTTTTCATATAATCGCGCATGATGCGATAGCGGCCCTTGGGCATCATCGGAGTTTCCTCGTATGACCACTTGGGCGAAAACCCCAGCCCCAGAAAGCCGATGCCAAGGCTGTCGCCAATTTCACGCACCTGTTCGAGATGGGTATGAACTTCATCACACGTCTGGTGCAAGGTATCCAGCGGTGCGCCGGACAATTCAAACTGGCCGCCGGGCTCAAGGGTAATCGAGCCACCACCCTGCTCAGGACATTGCAACAAAGCAACAATATTACCGTTTTCCAGTACCGGCTCCCAATTGTGGCGCTGCTGCAATCCTTCCAGCAAGGCCTTGATTCCGTTGGTACCTTCGTAAGGTACAGGAGTTAAATCAGCTTTGTTGAAGCCGAATTTTTCATGCTCCGTACCAATTTTCCATTGTTCCGGGGGTTTGCATCCTGAGGTGAAAAATTCAAGCAGGTCATCATAATGCTCAATCCTCGGGCTCTCATTTTGGGAACCGGACATATCTGGGCTTTCTTATCTGTGAGGAGTTCAACTGACATTTTAAAGATGCAGGTCTCCTGATTTTCGAGTTACATTAGCCCTACACCAGTTTAACCGCTCGTGACAATTTCTATCTTTCGGGGATGTTTGTTGTGGCCTGGGACCAGTCCCCAAGTGTTGCCTGCACCAGCGCCAAAGCCGCGACTGCTGCTGTGTCTGCGCGCATGATCCGGGGGCCAAGCGAAATCGGCACAACGAAGGGAAGATTGCGCAAAGCTTCATTCTCGGCTTGTGAAAAACCCCCTTCAGGACCGATCAGCACTGCCACCGGGCCCGAATCAATCCTTTTCAGACGCTCGATCGCACATTCTTTTTCGGCGCGTTCATCACAATAGATGAGACAGCGTTGCTGCGGCCAGCCTGCCAGCACCTGCTCAAGGCTCATGGGCTCACGCACTTCGGGAATGCTGAGGAGATTACATTGTTCTGCCGCCTCAATCGCATTGAGCTTCAGGCGCTCCATCTTGAGGCGATAGACATTGGTGTATTGGGTGATCACCGGTTGCAGTACAGAAACGCCCATTTCCGTGGCTTTTTGCACCATGTAATCGAGCCGCGCACGCTTTAAGGGAGCAAACAGATACATAAGATCTGTCGAAGCTCCCTGATCCCTGATTTTGCATTTCGCCTCAATGGACACGGATTTGCGACCGTGAAGGTGCAATTCCCCTTCCCATTCGCCATCAATGCCGTTAAATATCCCGACAATCGCGCCCGCTTTCAGGCGCACAACCGTCAACAGATAGTGTGCCTGGGCAGGTTCGCATCTGATGATGCATCCTTCTTCCAGGCCAGCGTGAACAAATAATCTGTAACGTTGAGCCATCAGGCCATGTAAACTAATTATTATGAGCGATCAATCTTCATCCGCCGTTGCTGATTCCAATTCGCACAACTGGGTCGACACATTTGCGCCTGTATGGTCAAGACCATACATGCGTCTGGCGCGCTATGACCGGCCCATTGGCACCTGGCTGTTGCTGATCCCGTGCTGGTGGTCCTTGGCACTGGCCTTGATTGCCGGGCACAAGCATGCCGGTTCAATGATATGGCTTTTTATTCTGTTCGCCATCGGTGCCATTGCCATGCGCGGTGCGGGATGCACATTTAATGATATTGTTGACCGGAAGTATGATGCAGCGGTTGCCCGCACGCGCTCGCGCCCGCTTCCCAGTGGTCAGGTATCACTGACAGCGGCGATAGTTTTTCTCAGCCTTCAGTGTCTGACGGGGTTGCTGGTATTGTTGCAGCTCAATAATTTCACCATCCTTTTGGCGGTTTCTTCGCTTGGCCTGGTGGCAATTTATCCCTTTATGAAGCGCATCACATACTGGCCCCAGGCGGTTTTGGGCCTGACCTTCAACTGGGGCGCGCTGGTGGGATGGTCGGCGGTTACCGGCAGCTTGAGCCTGGCACCGCTGTTATTGTATGCCGCAGCCATTTGCTGGACGATTGGATATGACACTATATATGCGCATCAGGACAAGGATGATGATGCCCTGCTGGGTTTGAAATCAACCGCGCTCAAATTTGGTGACAAAACACAAAAATGGCTATGTCTTTTTTATGGCTTAACATTCGTTTTACTGGGGCTAGCCGGCGTATCAGCCGGGGCGGGAACAGTGTTTTTAACCGGTCTTCTGGTCGCAGGTGCTCATCTTGGCTGGCAGATCAAATCGCTTGATATTGACGATTCAGCCACTTGCCTGAGGCTGTTTCGCTCCAATCGTAATTTTGGACTAATTATTCTGGCTGCCTTATTAGCTGAACAGGCGATAAACATTTGAGCCATTGTCGCGCCTGGCACCTGATCGAGGTGCAGAATTGGTTTCAACCATCCGGCGCTGCTGGTAAGCCGACAAGCGCCTGAAAGCCGGGCGAAAATCTGTTCCACCAACACTGGGGCGACGCGCCAGAGTTTGACAGACATGAAGCTTGCCCACCCGGTCAAACGGATCAACCAGGCTCCCGTCTTTATCAACAGT
Source organism: Alphaproteobacteria bacterium (assembly GCA_024278055.1). Taxonomy (GTDB): domain Bacteria; phylum Pseudomonadota; class Alphaproteobacteria; order Rhizobiales; family JAJFHR01; genus JAJFHR01. Next base: position 21,877 of record JAJRTY010000014.1, read on the forward strand.
CATGGCGGGAAGGCCGAGTACACGGCTCCAGGAATGCCAGAAAGCAGCCGTATCGGCACAATCTTCTGCTGCATAAAGCGGCAATTCATAGCCCAATCCGGCATGATGAAGATATACCGCAGACCCGATCTGGCGATAACCGTGCGAGCTGAAGCCGACACGAACCACAATGGCATCAAAATCCTGCAACGCGACAATGCGCATTGTAGTTGATTGTTGACCCAATCTATCGACAATGACGACAAAACTCTTGTAAATCGACACCATACGGTTGCCCGGCACATCGGAGAAGGCCGGAACAGGCACATCAAACCCAATCTGCGCGGGCAGCCTGTAGGGATCTGCTTCGATCACGCAATCAGGCCATAAAGATTTATTCGCGGAAATAACATTTCCGCGTATTAGTGAGGAATGCTTGTGCATTTTTTTGTCCCCTAAACGCCTACCTTGAAACGACTATAACAACGATCAATTTGAATCTAATTAAGAGAGAGAGTTAATGATTCCTTCCCGATCGAAGGGTTGATAAAGCGTTAATAGTGTTCACTTTTTTTTAACGTCGATTGCAATTACCTTGCCTGTCATGTTAACCCGTTGCGTGTATTTTTCAGGTAGTATTCGACTGTTTCATATCCACAGGTTTGCCAGCACATGAAATCGACACCAGCCAGCACACATCCAGCCAGATCCGGGCAAAATGATATGGCCGTGCTGGAGGAAATAATTCGCGTAGCAGGCGATCTGGCGCTGCAATATTTCAGGCGGGACTTCAACCACTGGAAAAAGAGCGACAACACACTGGTGTCTGAAGCCGACATCGCGGTCAATCAACTGCTCACACAAAGCCTGCTGGAAGCCCGCCCCGATTATGGCTGGCTGTCAGAAGAAACCGAAGATGATACCACGCGCATGAGCAAACGACGGGTCTGGGTTGTCGATCCGATTGATGGCACACGGGCATTTCTGCGCGGTCGCGAAGACTGGACAATTTCCGTGGCACTGGTGGAAGATGGCCGCTCAATTGCCGCCAGTGTTTATCATCCGACCTCGGCAACATTGTTTACAGCCGTTGCCGGTAATGGCGCCTACGTCAATCAAAAGCCCATAGCGACAACTCAGGAACAAAATCTGCCAAATTGCCGAATGGCGGCAAATTCCGGTGCTTTCAAACCCGAATACTGGCGCCGGGCCTGGCCGGAGATGGCCATTACCAGCTATAATTCGATGGCTTTAAGACTGGCCCATGTGGCACAGGGACAGGAAGATGCGACTGTGACTATCCGACCTAAAAGTGACTGGGACCTTGCAGCCGCTGATCTTTTGGTGCAGGAAGCAGGCGGACGGGTCACCACCCTTGAAGGTCGACCTTTAATTTACAACAGCATTCACCCTGTTCATGACAGTATTGCAGCAGCCGGACCTGCGCTTCACAAGATCCTCATGCAACAGGATCAGATTGTCTGAATGCGAAAAATTGCCGCGAGGATTGAACCACTATGACTGATAAACAACCTGAACAACTCCTTCATCTCGTCTTTGGCGGCGAACTCGATCGCGTTGATGAGGTAACCTTCAAAGATCTTGACAACCTTGATGTTGTCGGCATGTACCCAGATTATTCACAAGCCTACGACGCCTGGAAGGGTGCCGCACAAAAGTCTGTCGACAATGCCCATATGCGCTATTTCATCGTTCATCTCCACCGCCTTCTGGACCCGTCAACGCAGGAAAAACCGGAAACTGCGTGATCTGCTGGCAAGCATTCGCCTGGCGTGATAAGTTTCGGCGTTTAGCGCACTAATTAACGGATATTGAAGGCAGTGGAAGACGGACTCTTTAGAGACAATTCGAAGCTTGAGCAGAAAGATGATGGGCTTGAGCGCGACGGACTGACCACCCGGGATATGCTGACCCGTGTCGTTATGGTCTATCTTATGCCGCGAAAAGGTCTTTTGGCGCTGTCATTGCTGGCCATGATGCTGGTGGCGGCAACAACAGGTTTGATGCCGGTGCTGGTTAAAGAGGCCATCGATATTTTTGTCGATGATAACACCAAAGGCATTCCCGCCTGGATTCCCTGGGCCGTTGTAGCTGTTACGTCGACCAAAGCTCTCAACGAGTTTTTTGTCGGCGTTTCGCGTTCTTATCTGGGCTTACGCACCGTCGCAGACATTCAGATTGATTTGTTCAAAAAATTGATGGTGACGGATTTTGCCGACCTGTCAAAAACCCATTCCGGCCGCTTTGTTGCAAGTTTTCTCAACGATGCCACGCGCATTCGTGAAACAGTTAATATGCTGGTGGCTTTTTGCAAGAACACGCTCATTGTCCTGGCAACACTGGCTGCGATGTTCTGGATTGAGTGGCGTTTAGCACTCATCTCCTCGGTTATTTTGCCCGTTATATTATACTTTATGGCAAAACAACGCCGCACCATGCGCAAATCAAGCCGGCAAAGCCTGCAGGAAACCGGCGAACTCAGCACCATCATCACCGAGGCTTTATCCGGTATTCGTGTGGTCAAGGCCAGTCAGCAGGAACGCTTTGAAAGTGAGCGGGCAGCAGATGCGATAAATCGAAATTTAAAGTTTCTCATGCGCGGTGCGCGCGCACGCGCTGCCTCGGCGCCAATTGCTGAAGCCCTTTCAGGCATGGCAATTGCCGCAATTTTTGTTTTTGCCGGCTATCAGATTTCCCGGGGCTTTTTGTCAGCTGGAGATTTCGCTGGTTTCATGGTTGCAGCGCCCCTGCTTTATGGACCGCTAAAAGCACTTGCCACAGTGCAGACCGCCCTGCAGGAAGGCGTTGCTGCCACCGCCCGCATCTTTTCCCTGCTCGACCGCGAAAATACCATCGTTGATATAAAAGATGCACCCGACCTTAAAGTCACCAAAGGTGAAATCATTTTCGACAATGTCTCGTTCAATTATCGCGATAATACGCCGGTATTGAATAATTTTTCACTGAAAATTCCGGCGGGGAAACGCGTGGCCCTGGTGGGACCGAGCGGTGCGGGAAAAAGCACGGTACTCAATCTTGTTTTGCGGTTTTTTGAACCCCAAAGCGGTACTATTTATGTGGATGGTCAGGATATCACCAAAACCACCCTGTGGAGCCTGCGGCAAGCCACAGCCCTGGTAACCCAGGATCCGTTTTTGTTTGATGACACCATAGCCATGAACATCGCCTATGGATCATCCGGGGCTGATAAAGCGCAAATCGAACAGGCGGCCAGGCGGGCCGGTGCGCATGATTTTATCATGCGCCTGCCCTCTGGATATGACACCAGGGTGGGAGAAGTTGGCCGATTAATTTCCGGTGGCGAAAAACAACGTCTGGTGATTGCGCGCGCATTGCTTAGAAATACGCCGATTTTGCTGCTGGATGAAGCGACAAGTTCGCTTGATGCCCAATCTGAAGAACGGGTTCAGTCAATCCTCGACAATCTGGACAGTGACCGCACGGTTTTGACCATCGCCCACCGGTTATCAAGTGTACGCAATGCGGATATCATCTGCGTTATGGATAAAGGCGTTATTGTCGAACGTGGCAGTCATGATGAGCTGCTGGCATTTGGTGGCTTGTATAATGATCTCTATTCTACTCAGTTCTCAGGCTCCGATCCTAAAAATGATAGTGGTCTGACACCCTCCGCTGTTGCGTTGACAACAGAAGCTTAAAAAGGGGGGGCAATGACTGATTCAGGCGGGTTTTCACATCATGTCAGAGTGTTCCTCGGCACAATGATGGCCCATTATGCGAAAACTGTCTATCGCACCGGCAGATTTTCCAACGAGCCTGAAAATCTCACCGAACATTTGACGAAAATCGACCCTGTGATTTTTGCTGTCTGGCACGGGCAGCACATGTTGTGTCCTTTGATGTGGCCGCATCACAGGACAATAGAGGTGCTTTTATCCGGTCACAAGAGTGCTGAATTTGCTGCTGTGGCCACAGAGAAACTCGGTGCCAAAGTCATACGCGGCTCGGGGTCCGGTCAAAGAAAAACGCAACTTGAAAAGGGCGGGTCAAGATCGCTGCGGCAAATGCTGAGAGCGCTTAAACGAGGTTCATTCATAGCCTCGGTTGTCGATGTGCCTGTAGGTCCGTCGCGTCGGGCGGGGCCGGGTATCATAAAACTGGCACAAATTTCCGGCACTCCAATCGTTCCGATGGCTGTGACAACGAAATACAGAATAGTGCTTCACAGCTGGAGCCGTTTTGCCATCAACCTGCCCTTTTCACGCGGATCAATTGTGTTGGGCGAGGAAATTATGGTTCCCAGAGATGCGGATGAAATAACACTTGAGAACAAGCGTCAACAGTTGGAAGACAGCCTCAATGCCGTGACTGTCCGGGCGGACACTCTGGTGGGCAGAAAACCACATTATGATGTGGGCGGGCCGGTGCCAAAACTCAACTCAAGCTACTATCTTTATTGGGGAGCAACGCACCTGCTAAGTCCGCTGGCCCCTTCCCTGCTTGCCCGCAGGCTGGCGCGTGGAAAAGAACAGCAAGACCGCACAGATGAAAAACTCGGGGTCGCCAGCCTGACGCGACCTAAAGGTAAACTGGTGTGGCTGCATGCCACAAGTATCGGTGAGGCGACTTCGTGCCTTGGCCTGATTGCCATGCTGTTAAAGTCGCGTGATGATCTCAACATTGTGGTGACGACAACTACCCTCACTGCCGCTGAAGTATTGACGCCACGGTTGCCCAAACGGTCTTTTCACCAGTATGCGCCTCTGGACACTCCTGGTGCCGTGCGCAGGTTTTTAAAGCACTGGCGCCCTGATCTTGCGGTTTTTGCTGAATCAGAAATCTGGCCAAACACAATCGTCCAGCTTCATAAACGACAGGTTCCCATAGCTCTGGTCAACGGGCGGATTTCCAAACGAAGCCTCCGGCGCTGGCGCAAGGCTTCCGGTCTCATCCGCGCCCTGCTGGCACGCTTTGATCATATTTCAGCGCAATCGCATAAAGATGAACAGCGTCTGGCCAGCCTTGGCCCCTATAACACGATCTGTTACGGCAACATGAAAGCAGACGTATCACCAGCACCGGTGTCGCAAAAACTGTTGCTTGAGCTTACACGGCAAATCGGTCGCCGCCACATGTGGCTGGCTGCCAGCACCCACAAGGGCGAAGAGGAAATCATCCTTGAGTGCCACACAATACTGAAGGCTCAATTTCCAGATCTTTTGACCATCATTGTTCCGCGCCATCGTGAACGGGCAGAGGCGATTCTAACCCTCCCCGGTATGCAGAACCTGACGGTGACAACACGGAGCAGCGGCAGTTCCATCCACAAGGGTACCGATATTTATCTCGCCGATACGCTCGGTGAGCTGCCGCTGTTTTATGAACTCAGCAGGGTCAGTTTTATTGGCGGATCCCTGGTGAAGGTTGGCGGCCACAACCCGATCGAGGCCATTGATGGCAGCTCGGCAATATTGAATGGACCTCATGTCAATAATTTCAAGGACATGTATGGAATGTTGAACCTGCACGGCGGTGCCATAAAAATTACCGATGGCACCGAGCTGGCAAGAGAGGTCGGGCAGCTCTTGAACTCACAGGAGAAAGTGACGGAACTTGTCACCAAGGGTAAAACCCAGGCTGCCAGTTTGAAAGGCGCGACAGAAAAAACGGTGAACGTTCTCCTGGAGTTGCTTGATAAATCACCCCGGCGGGGAGAATAAATGCGCGCGCCCGGGTTCTGGTATTTGGATCGCCGCACCGTTTCAGGCCTGGCGCTGGAGCCGCTGGGGTGGTTGTATGGTATGGGTTCCCGGTTTCGAAACCTTGCAACCGCCAGCCACAAGGCAGGCCTGCCGGTCATCTGCATCGGTAATTTTGTGGCCGGCGGCGCGGGTAAAACGCCGGTTGCACTGGCGCTGGCCAAACTGCTGCACCAACAACAAAAACCGGCCGGGTTTTTAACCCGGGGTCATGGCGGCAAATTGTCCGGCCCGGTGGTTGTGGAACCGGACACACATTCCTTTGTCGATGTTGGTGATGAGGCCTTGTTACTGGCCGATATATGCCCGACCATTGTTGCCCGCAACCGACGTGCCGGTGCTGATAAATTCAGCAAATCCGACATTGATGTCATATTGATGGACGATGGTTTTCAAAACCCGACACTGCACAAAAACCTCTGCTTAATCGTTATTGATCACAGCCAGGGCATTGGCAATGGCCGGATTATTCCGGCGGGGCCTTTGCGGGAGTTTTTGCAGGACCAGATTTCCAAAGCGCACGGGTTTATTGTTGTCGGAGGCAGGTTGATCGATCAAAATCTCAGCCAGCTCCTGCAAAACAGCGGCAAGCCGGTTTTCGATGCCGCGCTTGAACCTGCGAACAATGCGCCAGACCTGGCGGGTGAAAAAGTGATCGCCTTTACCGGCATTGGTATGCCGGACAAGTTTTTTGCAACACTTGAACAAGCTGGTGCGGACATTGTCGAGCGCATCAGATTTCCTGATCATCATCCATTTTCACAAAGCGATGCACAGTGGTTGCTTGGGCTGCAGAATGATAATCCCGGATGCCAGTTGATGACAACCGCCAAGGATCATATTCGTCTCAAAAACACCGCAGATGCCTGTGGCAAGCTCTATCTGGCCAGCGTGGCTTACGGGGTTGAGCTAAAATTCAATCAGGAAAAAACACTGATGGAATTTATCTTGAAAGCAATTTGAATCTAAGTCTTAACCTGCCTGTGACGTTCAAATGCGGCAATTGCATCCACATAAGGTTCCTGAAGATCGACGCTCCAGTATTTAAGCTGTTCGAGAGCTATGGGCTTTGACGTTATGGCGCAAGAAACAAAATCTCCGGGACTGGTGATGCGAAATTCACCATCCATATATTTGATTTTTGCTTCCCGGTTTTGACCCATGGATTTGTCAAATCTGTTCATTAATTCATCTTCTGAAAGTTATAGAAACCTGTAATAAATATACACAGAATTTCACTGAAACTCTAGAACAGTTTTCCCTGGTTATCCGCAGCTGGTTTGCGAGGCGTTTTTTTAACGCTCTTTGGTTTATGTGCCGCCAGACCATTTACCACTGTGGTGAGACGGCCATCGTGAAATTCTATTTCGACAACCTGTTGTGCGCCCGCTGTTTCAACCGAGCGCACCATGGTGCCGTCATCGCCTCTGACCAGGGCAAAGCCGCGTCGCAAGACTTCCTGGTAGCTCAGCGAATTCAATAATTTTGCTTCGCCCAGGAACCTCGATCTGGTTTTATCCAAAAACATCGCTATCGACCGGTTGGCGCGGGCGCTGAGAGCGCCAACACGCTCCTGATTGTAAC
>JAJRTY010000161.1 GCA_024278055.1 Alphaproteobacteria bacterium
AAAACTACACCTCTTAAAACTACACCTCTTAAAACTACACCTCTTAAAACAATCCCCTCACTCCACACCAATTCGTTTGATTTCCCACTCCAGTTCAACACCACTATGCGCCAGCACACGCGCCCGCACTGTCTCACCCAGGGTTTCAAGGTCGGCAGCGGTTGCATCGCCATCATTAATAAGAAAGTTGCAATGTTTTTCGGAAACATGCGCACCGCCAACGCGCAAACCGCGACACCCCGCAGCATCTATCAATTGCCACGACTTGTGGCTGTCCGGGTTTTTGAAGGTGCTGCCGCCGGTGCGGCTTTTAATCGGCTGGGTTGCTTCACGTGCGGTGGTGATGGCGTTCATATCTTCAGCTATCTGGTCCGGGTCACCGGCAGTGCCCTGAAATAGCGCCCGGGTAAAAATAATATCCTCACCCACACTGCAATGACGATAGGAATATCCCATGTCCTCAACATTCAGGGTGATTTTCTCACCTTTCGCAGTGACCGCGTTGATCTCAACCACCACATCTTTGGTCTCGGTTCCATAAGAGCCGCCATTCATGCGCAACGCGCCGCCAACGGAGCCTGGAATTCCACGATAAAACGCCAGCCCGGCAATACCCGCCCTGGCCGCACTCATGGCCAGTTTAATATCCGGCACCGCTGCACCGGCTCTTATGCGATTATCTTCTTCAATCTCGATTGCAGAAAATCCACGCCCCAGCCGAATGACGACACCGGGAATGCCACCATCACGCACCAGAAGATTGGAGCCGATACCGACCGTCATAACCGGAATACCTTCAGGCATGTCGCGCAAAAACCCGGCGAGATCGTCCTCATCAGCGGGAGAAAACATCACTTCGGCTGGACCACCCACGCGAAACCAGGTGAGATCGCTCAACATTACATCTGTGCTCAGACGCCCGCGCACCGGCGGCAGACGTTTCACCAGTTTTTCACCGGAAATCTGCACCTCATTGCTCCTGTTTTAGTGCTGCGAGTTCCTGCGGCAGTGCGTGCGCCCAATACGTAATAGTTCCCGCCCCCAGACACACCACCACATCACGGGGTTCTGCTATCTCGGCAATCATTCCTGCCAGCGCGGCAGGCTCCGGCAACGCCATCGCCTGACGATGGCCGCGCGCGGTTAATCCCTCCACCAGACTATCGCGGTCAAATCCTTCAATCGGCTGTTCACCGGCTTCATATACGGGGGCGATAATCACCACATCAGCATCATTAAAACAGCTGCAAAAATCATCAAACAGGCTTTCCAGCCTTGTATAGCGATGCGGTTGCATAACGGCAATGACCCGGTTTTTCGCCACATCTCTGGTAGCTGACAAAACTGCGGCTATTTCTACAGGGTGATGTCCATAGTCATCAAAGATAACAACATCATTCCACACACCGGTCTTGGTAAAGCGTCGTTTGACACCGGCAAAATTGGCAAGGGCTGCACGAATAACATCATCGGAAAACTTAAGCTGTTCGGCGACAGCCACAGCAGCCAGAGAATTAAGCGCATTGTGGCGGCCCGGCATGGGTAATTTCAAACCGGTAATCTCACGAGTAGAATCACTCATCCGATCAGCAATCACCACATCATACAGGCAATCCCCATTTTCAAATCTGAGGTTAACCATGCGCACTTCAGCCTGCGGGCTTTCGCCATAGGTAACGATGCGACGGTCTTCAATCCGGCCAATAAGCGCCTGAACTTCCGCATGGTCAATACACATCACCGCAAAGCCGTAAAACGGTACATTTACAACAAAATCATAAAACGCTGCCCGCAAGGCATCAAAATCACCATAGTGATCAAGGTGTTCAGGATCGATGTTGGTGACAATGGCAATTTCGGCGGGTAATTTGACAAAAGTTCCATCTGATTCATCCGCCTCCACCACCATCCATTCGCCCTCACCCAATCGGGCATTGGTGCCATAGGCATTGATGATACCGCCATTAATGACCGTGGGGTCCATGTTGGCGGCATCAAACATTGCGGCAATCATACTTGTCGTGGTGGTTTTGCCATGGGTGCCACCAACTGCCACACTTGATTTGAGGCGCATCAGTTCGGCCAGCATCTCGGCACGCCGTACCACGGGCAGGAACCTTGCCCGCGCGGCCATAACTTCCGGATTGTCACTTTTGACTGCCGATGAGGTGACAATGACACTGGCATTTTCGATGTTTTCCGCCTCATGCCCAATCGAAATTGTCAGTCCCAGGGCCCGCAATCGATCAACATTGGCATTCTGGCTCAGGTCCGAACCCTGAACGGTGAACCCGAGATTATGCATGACTTCGGCAATACCACTCATGCCAATACCGCCAATACCAATAAAATGTATCGGCCCGACTTCCTGCGAAAGCCTCATTGCTTGCCCTCTTGTATTTGTGCAATTTCTTCAACTGCATCAGCCAGTAGCATAGTCGCATCAGGCTTGCCAATTTTATGTGCTACGTGTGCTGCAGCTACCAGTAGATCAGGTTCATTCATCAGTTTATCCAGCAATTTGGCCACCGGGTCCGGTTTGAATTCTGATTGCTCCACCACCCAGGCACCGCCGTGCGCTTCAAGGACACGGGCATTTTCACGTTGATCATTGTCCAGCGCACCTGGCAGAGGAACCAGCACAGCCGGGCATCCGATAACTGTTAATTCACTCAGCGTAGAAGCCCCTGAGCGCGAGACAACAAGGTGGGAGACAGCCATACGTTCAGGAAGGTTGGAGAAAAAGGTAGCGACTTCAGCTTCAATGCCTGCATCGTAATAGGCGGTTTTGACTTTATCAATATCTTCTTGCCGACACTGTTGCGTGACTTTAAGGCGCTTTTTTGACGTTTCCGGCAACAGCTCTATCGCTGCCGGCATGACATCGCTAAATATACTCGCGCCCTGACTACCGCCAAAAATCAGCAATCTGAAGTCCTCTTCGCCAAACGCTGGCGTGTAAGGGGAATTGCGTAGATCAATCACCTGTTGTCGCACCGGATTGCCTGTAGTGGTAATGCGCAACCTTCCATTTACCGGTGCTTTTTGTGTCACCTCGAAACTTGTTGCCAAAACGGTTGCAAAGCGGGAGAGAAACCTGTTTGCCCGCCCCATTACTGCATTTTGTTCATGCAAACAGCTTGGCAGACCCAAAAGTCTGGCCGCCACCATCGGTGGTAAGGATGGATAGCCACCAAATCCCGCAACCGCGCAGAAAGATGAGCATTTAAGAATTTTCCGCGCCTTGAATACGCCGGATATTATCTCCCTGATCCCGCTCAATGCTTTCAGGGGCGCACGAAATGATAAGGTGGACGATGGAATTTGCACGATCTCATCGCAGGCAAACCTATCGCCAAACTTTAATCCCCGTTCATCTGTCAGCAAAACAATACGATGTCCCCGGCGTTTGAGTTCTGCACTCAAAGCCTGTGCCGGAAAAAGGTGTCCGCCGGTACCACCGGCACAGATGGCAAACTGAAAGGCAACGTTATTTTCGCCCGACATCAACGGGGCGCTCCTTCTAGTGCCAGACCTCCTCCGCTCTCATATGACACACCAATCCTTTGCCCCGGGCGCTTGCGGGTGAGTGCTAATACAAAGCCCATGGCGATGGCCACCGAGATAAGCGAAGATCCTCCGTAGGAAATGAATGGCAGGGTCATGCCTTTTGCTGGCAACAGCGACAGGTTTACCGCCATATTAATCAAAGCCTGCAGACCAAACATGGAAATCAACCCCAGGGTTGCCAGGCGGATAAAGGGGTCGCGTTCGCCAAAACACCGCGACAATCCGCGAAAAACAATAAAGGCAAAAATCAACACCAGCAACAGACTGGCAATAGTACCAAATTCTTCTGCCGCCACCGAAAAGATGAAATCACTGTGTGCATCGGGCAAATTTCGTTTAATCTGACCTTCTCCCGGACCTAAACCAAACCATCCGCCGCGGATAAAGGATTCCAATGCCAGGCCGACCTGGTAATTATCACCGGTGGAGGGGTCAAGAAACTGGTCAATTCGCCGGGTTACATGGGGCAGCAAATAGTAAGCTGTGAAAATCCCGGCAACACCCATCCCACCCAAAACCGGTATCCACATCCACGATATGCCGGTCATAAAAAACATCATGATCCAGACAGTGGTGGCCAGCAGTGTCTGGCCGAAATCCGGTTGCAACAACAAAAGACCGGTAAAAATCACAAAAATGATTGTCGCCAGCAAACGACCGGGAACTTCCGGCTGGCGGATATTTTCCGCAAACAACCAGGCGCATAAAACCACAAATCCGGGTTTGACGAACTCCGAAGGCTGCACGGCAAACCCGGCGATGAATATCCATCGCGTTGCCCCCTTGACCTCATCACCGATCACCAGCGTCAGCGCCATTACAGCAAAGCCCAGCACAACAATTACCAGTGACAACCGCCGTAGTATCTTGGCGCTCAGCATTGAACAGGCAAACATCAGAACCAATGCCGGGGCTGCAAAAAGTATCTGCCTGTAGACGAAATGAAAATTGCTTAAACCAAGTCGCAGCGCCACTGGCGGGCTGGCCGCCATCGCCAGCAGGATACCGGTAACCAGCAAAACAATGAGCGCGGCGAACATCCACCTGTCAACAGTCCACCACCAGGAAGAAATGTGGCTCTTTTCATTACGGTTGAACATTATGTATTCCCTACTTCGGTCATATTCACCCCTTCAATATCCGTCACCGCCCGGCGAAAATCATCACCACGCAATTCAAACCTGCGATACTGATCAAAAGAGGCGCACGCAGGTGCCAGCAACACGGTTGCAGTATCACCCGGTTTATTAAATTTTTCCGCAACATCGCGAGCGGCTGCTTTAACGGCATTTTTCATGGTGCCGGAAATCTCGAATTCAACATCTCCACCCAGCGTGCGAGCAAACTGTTCCGCCGCATCGCCAATCAGGTAGGCTTTGATGATCTTGTCAAAAAACGGTCGCAAATCCTCGATGCCACCTTCTTTGGCCAGGCCACCGGCAATCCAGTAAATATTATCAAATGTCGCCAGTGCGCGCGCTGCCGCATCGGCGTTGGTGGCTTTGGTATCATTGATGAAACTGACACCACCCATGGTTCCCACACGCTCCATCCGGTGAGCAAGTCCGGGGAAGGTGTTAAATCCTTCAACAATCACCTCCCGGCTCAGCCCCAAAGCGCGCGCCGCAGCAAAAGCGGCTGCAGCATTTTGCCAGTTATGCACCCCTCTTAAGCCGTGCGCCAGACCAAGGTCAGCCACTACCACGGGTGGAGTGAGCGTTGCATCATACAGTTTTGCATCTTTGGCATAGAGCCCCGCGTCCAGCTCTTGCACGCAAGAAATCGGCACCACCTCTATTTCCGAACCAAGCATCGTTGAAATATCCCGCGAAAACTGATCATCAACGCCAATCACCGCCACATCACCAGCCCCCTGCCCGGCGAAGATGCGCGCCTTGACGCCTGCATAGCCCTTCATTGAGCCGTGCCGGTCTATATGATCGTAAGAAAGGTTTAACAGGATGGAAACACGCGGACAAAGAGTTGGGGTTAAATCGAGTTGATAGGAAGAAAATTCAACCACCAGAGCCTGATTTGGCCCCGGCAGGTCAAATTCCAGCACCGGTTTACCAATATTGCCGCCAACCTGAACATCAATGCCGCCGTGTTGCAGCACATGGCCAAGCAGGGCAGTGGTGGTGGACTTACCGTTGGTACCGGTAATGGCCACGAGATTTGCCTGCGGCGCGCGCCGGGCCAACTCACGCACGAGTATTTCAGTATCACCAATGATTTCCACACCGTGTTCACGGGCCAACTCAACAGTCCAGTGCGGTTGGGGATGTGTAAGCGGCACGCCGGGGCTTAAAACCAGCGCATCAATTTCAGCCCAGTCAGCCTGTTTAAGGTCGACAATATTCATGCCATTTTCATGCGCCGCCTCGCGCGATGCAGCATTATCATCAAAAGCCAGCACATGGGCTTGAGCAGCCTTCAGCGAAGCGATGGTGGCCAGTCCGGTCAGCCCAAGGCCAAAAACAGCAACGTTTTTACCGGCAAAAGTCGTTGCCGCAATCATTGGCCCTACCTTAATTTTAAAGTGGCAAGACCGGCAAGTGCCAGAACCACGGAGATAATCCAGAAACGGATGACGATCGTGGCTTCCGCCCAGCCTTTTTGCTCAAAATGATGATGCAGGGGCGCCATGCGGAAAACCCTTTTCCCCGTAAGTTTGAAGGAGACCACCTGGACAATGACCGAGATTGTTTCCAGCACAAACAATCCACCGATAATGGCCAGAACAATTTCATGTTTGGAGGCAACGGCAATAGCACCAAGAGCACCACCGAGTGCCAAAGACCCGGTATCGCCCATGAAAATCATGGCCGGTGGCGCATTGAACCACAAAAACCCCAGGCCTGCACCAAGCACAGCACCGCAGAAAACCGCCAGTTCACCGGTTCCGGCCACATAATGGATTTGCAGGTAATCAGCGAAAATTGCATTCCCGGTAAGATAGGCAATCACGCCAAAACTGGCTGATGCAATCATCACCGGCACAATAGCCAGACCATCGAGACCGTCGGTCAGATTGACCGAATTCCCCGACCCGACAATCACAAAAGCACCAAACAGAATGAAAAACCAGCCAAGATCAACGATGAAATTTTTAAAGAAAGGAAACGTTAAAGAAGATGAGAATGGCTGGTCACCTGCCTGCATGATCAGATAGACCGCCATCATCGCCACCACGGCTTCGATTAAAAACTTCACCCGACCGGAAAATCCGTTGGAGGTTGATCGGGTAACTTTGAGATAATCGTCATAAAGCCCGATGGTTCCAAAGGCTAGCGTCACGCCAAGCACGACCCAGACATAGATATTGGAAAGGTTCCCCCACAGCAATGTGGCGGTAGCGATACCAAACAGGATCATCAGACCGCCCATTGTCGGTGTGCCCTGTTTTTCAACTATGTGACGTTTTGGCCCGTCTTCGCGAATAGGCTGGCCCTTGCCCTGGCGCACTTTCAGGGCCTTGATGATCCATGGTCCGAACAAAAACACCATCAGCAGTGCCGTTATCGTAGCCCCACCGGTGCGAAAGGTAATATATCTGAAAACATTCAGCGCCGGCACCTGGTCAGACAATTCAAGCATTAAATAATAAAGCATGGCTCTCCTGAGGTCTCACTTTCTTAACCTTAACAAATTAATAACTACCTGAAATACGTCAACAAAGCGTCTACAAGCGGTCCTAGTTTAGATCCCTTGGATCCTTTGATCATCACCACATCCCCGGATTGAACAGCCGCAACCAGGTTTTTCTCGAGACTGATTGCATCGGGCGCATAGGCTCCCTTGAGCTCTTCTGGAATATCGTCCCACAAAGCCCTCATATGCGCACCTGCGGCAAAAACCTGATCCACTTTGGCATCAAGAAGAGGTTGCAGCAGATCGCGGTGTGCCTCTATTGAAATTTCACCCAACTCAAGCATATCGCCGATAACGGCTATTCTGCGGCCATTGCCGTGAGGCCTGACACTGGCCAGCGTGGCAAGTGCCGCGCGCATGGACGTCGGATTGGCATTAAATGTTTCGTCTATCAAAACAGCTGAATCTTCCCCAATTTTCAAACCGTGTTGTGCTCCGCGCCCAACCGGTGCCATCCAGTCCTGCAAAGCAGCAGCAGCCAGTTCCACATTACCGCCAGCTTGTTTAACCGCTGCCAGCACACTCAGGGAATTTACCACCAGATGTTTGCCCGGCGCACCGACGTCATATGTTATCGATTGGCCCATTAAATCCACTGAAACGCGGGATTTATCCCCATAAAGATCACAATTGACCAACCGCACCATGGCGTCTTTATGTTCACCAACACTTATAATTTTCGCAACACCAGCCTGGCGCGCTGCCCCAGTCAGGTAGTCATAGTAAGAGTTGTCCCGGTTTAAAATAGCTGTACCACCGGGTTCAAGTCCGTCAAAAATCTCCGCCTTGGCTTTGGCTATCTCATCAACAGAAGAAAAATACATCAGATGTACCGGGGCCACATTGGTGATGATGGCAATATGCGGGCGCACCATCTTAACCAGCGGCGTGATTTCATTTGCATGGTTCATGCCGATTTCAAAAACACCAAAATCGCTTTCGCGCGACCACCGTGCCAACGTCAGCGGCACCCCCCAGTGATTGTTGAACGAGGCCACAGCGGCATGGGTTTTACCGCTTTTTGCCAAAGCCAGACGCAAAGCCTCCTTGGTACCGGTTTTGCCAACACTACCGGTAATTGCAATGACCTTTGCCTCGCTTCTTGCCCGCGCCGCTATGCCCAGCTTATTGAGAGCTTCCAGAGTGTCCTCAACCTTTAGCAGTTTTTCAGGATCAACACCTGCAACCGGTCTGGAAACCACGGCTGCGCACGCACCTTGAGCAAGCGCATTTTCAACGTAATTATGGCCATCAAGTTGATCACCAAGAATGGCAAAAAACAGATCATCTTGCTGCACGGTACGACTATCAATGGAAATGCCGCGGATTGCTCCTTCAGACACGCGGACACATTGCGCTTCCATAGCCGAAATGGCATCTGAAATTTGCCAGAGAATGCCGGGTTTCACGATTGTTTTTCCTCAATCAGACATGTCTCGATGACATCATGATCACTAAACGGCAGCACTTGATCACCCACTATTTGCCCGGCCTCATGCCCCTTGCCGGCCACCAGCAGTATATCGCCTTGCTGCAATTGCCCAATGCCATAGGCTATTGCAGCACCTCTGTCACCAATTTCCATGGCTCCGGGAGCGGATTTGAGGATTTCACGCCTGATTTGAGCGGGGTCTTCTTTTCTGGGATTGTCATCTGTAACGATTGCAAAATCTGCATATTCCATGGCAATTTTCCCCATTTGCGGCCGCTTGCCCTTGTCGCGATCCCCTCCCGCACCAAACACAACCACAAGCTTTGATTGAACGTAAGGCCGTAAGGTTTCGAGAGCTACTTTAAGGGCCGTGGGGGTGTGGGAATAATCGACAAAAACCGCTGCACCGCTTGCATGATGGCCAACCAGGTCAAGACGGCCCTTTGCCCCTTCCAATCGTTCAAGCAGAGGCAAAATGTCCTTCGCCCCATAGCCTGTAGCCATTACCAGTGCCGCAGCACACAGGGCATTGGACACCTGGAAGTCGCCCACAAGCGGAAAATCAAGTGCAAATTCCCGACCTTCAGCGCCAACAACAATTTTCTGGCCATAGCCATCGCGCCGGTGCGCCAGCAGTTTTAAATCAGTCCCCGCCTCACCAAAAGTTAAAAGAGGAAGGTTGCGTTTTTTGGCAATTTCGATAACGCGCGCACCGTCTTCACTGTCACCATTCACCACCACACAGCCATCATCCGGGAGAATGTCTGAGAACAGCTTGAGCTTTTCGCCGAGATATTCTTCAAAATTCGCATGATAATCAAGATGATCGCGACTGAGGTTGGTAAAGGCTGCAGCTTTAATCCTCACACCGTCGACACGGTTTTGCGCAAGCCCGTGACTGGAGGCTTCAAAAGCCAGGTGTTCAATGCCTTCTTCAGCCACATGATTAAGCAGCCAATGCAACTTTACCGGCTCTGGCGTTGTGTGATCCAGGGGTATGGTCTTTTTCGCCATCACCAGTCCAACCGTCCCCAGAGAGGCTGATTTGAAACCCATATGCGTCCATATCTGACGCACGAATGCGGCCACTGAAGTTTTGCCGTTGGTACCGGTAACAGCGACAATGGTTTCAGGCTGGCGATGATAAAACCGTGCCGCCATCTTCGCCAGCGTGGAGCGCGGATTATCAACCCTCAGGACAGGCACCCCCCACTCGGATACACTGTCATGACTGCTGGCCATCAAAACGGCCACAGCACCACGACTTATTGCATCTGGTATAAACTTCGCACCATCAAACTGCACACCTGGCAGGGCTGCAAACAAGAAACCGGGCTGGACCTGGCGACTGTCAGCCGTCAATCCCAGAATATTTAGAGTTGCCCGGTCACCTGACACCTTCAATTCGGGACCAGCAAGTAAGGCAAGCTCCATAATACTATCGGCCTCAATAAGATACCATAACCGGATCACCAAAAGGGTTGAGTTGCTCACCGCGCGGCAGCACACCCAGCATGGGGGCAATCCGGCGGATGATTTTACCCGTTGTCGGCGCTGCATTCCACCCGGCAGTGGCAAAGCCGAAAGTATCCTTTGTTGGCTTAGGTTCATCAATCATAACCAGCATCACATATTGCGGTGCATCGGTTGGAAAAGCACTCAAAAACGTATTGAGCAGAAAACCATCCTTATACCTGCCATTCACCACCTTTTCCCCCGTGCCGGTTTTTCCCCCGACCAGATACCCGGGCACATCAGCCTTTTTCCCGGTTCCGCGCACCACATTCAGGCGCATGAGTTCGCGCATCATTCGACTGGTTTCAGGCTTAAGCACCTGCTTCGAAATCTGAAAAGCGGCAACGGATGACCGGCGCAGAAAAGTCGGTGTTATCAACCGGCCTCCATTCATCAGGGCAGCCGCAGCTGAAGCCATCTGAATTGGCGCTATTGATATACCGTGACCATAAGAAATTGTCATGGAACTGAGAGGTTTCCATTCCCTCGGCAACAGGGGTTTGCGATTTTCCGGCAGTTCGGTAACGAGGCGATTCAACAGGCCAAGACGCCGCAAAAACTCCTGATGGCGTTCGATACCCATTTCCAGTGCCATTCTTGCAGCACCGATATTGGACGAATAAATAAACACTTCAGGAACCGATAATTTGCGTTTCTTGCCTTTAAAATCATCGATTTTGAACCCGCCTACTTTTATTGGTTTTGAAGCATCATAACGGGTATCCATATCAGCAACACCGCTATCGAGGACCATTGCTGCTGTAAATGTTTTGAAGGTTGAACCCAACTCGTAAACCCCGGCCGTATTGCGGTTGAGAGTTTCCTTGTTAACGGTCAGGGTGGGACTATTAGGATCAAAATCCGGCAATGAAGCCATCGCCACCACTTCACCGCTTTGAACATCAATCACAATGCCCGCAATGGCTTTTGCGCTGAATTCTTCTTTGGCGCGTGCCAGTTCATCCGACAAAGCATATTGCACTCTCAAATCAACAGACAGGTAAACCGGTTCCGCCCGGGCAACTTTTTTGGCCTCACTTTTGCTTTTTTGCACCTTGTCGATATATTTTTCGATTCCGGCGATGCCCTTATTGTCAATATCCACATAGCCTAAAACATGGGCGGCAGCGCGGCCATTGGGATAGACCCTGCGCGTTTCATCAACAAAATACAGCCCCGGCAATCCTAAATTGTAGATGCTGGCCTTTTGCTTTGGTGTCACCTCACGCCGGATCCACACAAACGCCCGTTTGGTGCTGAGTTTTTTGCGCAGAGCCGATGCATCAACATCAGGTAAAATTGCACCGATAGCATCCGATGCTTCATCAATATCAATTATTTTTCGGGCATCGGCATAAAGGGAAGCAACCGTTATGTCGGTCGCCATCATTTCACCATTACGATCAAAAATATCCGGCCGTGGCGGAATCACATTGACAGCTGCCGCAACATTGAGGCGACTGGGGTCATCACCGAGCATTGACAGATTTACCAGTCGAACGGCAAGAATGCTAAAAGCAAAGGCAAAAATTCCAAGCACCATCACAAGGCGCAACAACATATCGTTCTCGCGCTCAGAGGCGGGATCAACCGGCATGTCACCCAAGGAAAATTCCTTTTTCCTGCTATTTTCTCTTTTCACTTCAAACCTGCCCGTTTTACTTAAATCCGGTTACTTAACGAATCCCAATTGACCCTGTGGCATTTCCGGCAAACCCTCCCAGCCGTTTGTCCTGGACAAAATCTTCACTATCGCGGCGGCGCTCCGGCAGATTGTTAACCGTCACAATCTGGCTGGCGCTCAGCGGCATTAATTTGGTATAGCGCTCCGCCAGTCGCTTTAACCGGTCGGGCTGGTTGAGATAGCTCCATTCAGCCCGCAAAATGCTGATTGCCTCAACTTCCTGACGGATTTCCACCTTCAGGGTCTTGATGCGTCTGATTTCAACCTGTGAGTCGTATTTGACGCTGTAAAGAAGCACCGCCAGCACAACACTCATCATAAATGAGACGATATTGAGGATACGGATCACGACAACATCCTCCCCTCAACTGAATACCTGGGAAAAGCCATACCACCGGCATCAATCGGCCATGGCGGCGCGCCGGTGCGCCGGGCTGCGCGAAGACGCGCAGACCGCGCTCTTGGATTAAGTTCAACCTCGTCATCGCCGGGACGCAGTGCTTTGTGCCTGACTTCCACAAACGATGGCGCGATTTGATTACCGGCATCCTGAGGCATATGGCGGGAGCCTTGCGGAGTTTTGCCGCACCGCTGACGCAAAAACCTCTTAACAATGCGGTCTTCCAGGGAGTGAAAGTAAACGATGGCAATATGCCCGCCTTCGCCAAGAATGTTTTCCGCCGCAGACAGACCTTGGGCCAGCTCATCCAGCTCACCATTAACATAAATGCGCAAGGCCTGAAAAGTCCGGGTTGCGGGGTGAATATTTTTCCTGCCCGGCTTTTGATGCACCACGCCGGAGATAATTTCTGCCAGCTCACCGGTGCGCATTAACGGTTTTTCCAGCCGCGCCTCTACAATTGCTCTCGCAATCGCGCGTGATTGCCGTTCTTCGCCAAAAATATAGATTAAAGCTGCGAGATCTTTCTGATCAAGACCGTTTACCACGTCCGCCGCACTCAAACCCGAAGACGCGGCACCTTCCATACGCATATCAAGCGGACCATCCATCTGAAATGAAAATCCGCGTGCGGCATCATCAACCTGAAACGACGACACACCCACATCAAAAGTCACACCATCAACTTGGGAAAACCCAAGCGGCTCAAGCAGGGATTTCATTTGTGAAAATCGCCCCTCAACCAAAACCAGCCGGTCAGGGTACTCCGCCAGTAAAGATTTTCCGCGCTCTATTGCCTGCGGGTCACGATCAATAGCCACAACCGTGCAATTTGCAGCCTCAAGCAAAGCGCGGGAATATCCGCCACCGCCAAAGGTCGCATCAACGTAAATGCCGTTGTCGCGCGGCTGCAACACGTCAAGCACCTGAGACAACATTACCGGAACATGGCCGCCGGATACCGTCACCATTTCCACCACATTGTCTGCATCTGTTTCAAGACCCGCTGCTGCACGTCTTTCTCCACAAAACTCAACTAATTACCGCGGCAATTCCATGATCAAACATTCCAGGCACAGCTGGTTTCTAATTTTAATCAATTATTACCAACTGGTTTTATAGCGGATCACCCGTTAACAGAGCCTTTACTTTTACCCCGACCTCGAGTGAATTTGCAGGTTTAATGTGGTTTTTTGTCCATTCCAGCAAACATGGGCAGAAAACAAAAAAGATTGATAAACTAATGTTTTAAGCGTCAGTTGGCCTATAAGCCGGGTTCTGTCCACTGCAATGCAGTTGTATGACCATTCATCTAGGATGCCCATTACTGAGCACCTCAAGCAACCAACCCGGATAGCGGCCTGGAAACCGGCCTGAGCGTAAAACGCTCGCGCCATCCCTATTTGGTTTTGCTCCCGGTGGGGTTTACCATGCCAGCTGCATTACTGCAGCCGCGGTGCGCTCTTACCGCACCCTTTCACCCTTACCTGACGGCCTGATCCGAAGATCAATCATCAGGCGGTTTACTTTCTGTGGCACTTTCCCTGGGGTCACCCCCGCCGGGCGTTACCCGGCACCGTGTTCCCATGGAGCCCGGACTTTCCTCTCCGGGATTATCAAGATAACCCCGCAGCGGCCATCCAGCCAACTGACAGAAAATCAATAGGGCGTCCGCAACGCAAACGTCAAGCTTAGAATGTTCCGGCTGTTTCATTTGGGGTGATTTGCGCAGGATTGTTTTTCTCCAGCAACTGCAGAAGATTAAACAAAGTCTGGGACGTGGAAAAATCAGCGATACCATCCACCCGCCCCTGGCGAAAGTGGCGCTGAAACGCCGCTACCACATTTTTGGTTTGCTCATCGTAGGTGCCGGTAATTTTCACCCCATACCCATAGGTGGAAAGAGCACTTTGCAGGTTAAGGATATGCTTGCTGGTATCTCCCTGCTTAAACCCCTCACAATCATCAATGGGCTCAGGCTCAACCCACAGGCCAATTCCGGCTCTAAACAGGCGTTCCCAGTTGAATTTTTCACCCGGATCCTGTTTGCGTTCCGGTGCCACATCAGAGTGCGCCAGTACGCGTTCAGGGGCAATCCTATGACGACTGAAAATGTCGTGACACAGTGCCTCCACCGCCTCCATCTGGATATCGGGGAAAGGCGGATAGCCATGGTCAGGCCCAACATTGGCAATCTCAATACCGATCGAGCAGCTGTTTATATCTTCGCATCCCGCCCACAAGGACTTGCCCGCATGCCAGGCGCGATGTTCTTCTTCCACCATCTGGGTTATCTCGCCATCTTCGGCGATGAGGTAATGGCAACTGACCCGGGAATCTGGATCACACAGCCGTTCGATGGCTGCCGCTGCTGTTGCCATATTTGTGTAATGCAACAATAGCAGGTCCGGCTTTTGTGCGTCCGCTCGCTCGTCAAAATTTGACGACATGCATCGTTCAATTTCGAAGGTGGCCATTGCTAAAGTCCTCGTTCCTTGACAATCTCATCATAGGCAGCATTGATCGCCGCCAGCTTCTCATTGGCAATGACGATAGCTTCTTCGGGCACACCGCGGGCAACCAGCTTATCGGGATGGTTTTCAGCAACCAGCTTGCGGTAGGTAAGTTTGATTTGTTTAGACGTTTCATCGCGTGAAACCCCTAAAGTCACATAAGGATCACGCTTATCCATCTCCATATGCCGCGATTTAATGCGGAGAAAATCATTGGCTGAAAACCCGAAAATTGTCGCAACTTTTTCGAGATAACTCAATTCGGCAGGATGCAGAACACCATCAGCCTTGGCAATATGGAACAACCCGTCCACCACATCTTCCAGAACCTCCAGCCGGCCGTCGAACAATCCGGCCAACTGTCCGGCATAGGCCTCAAAGCCTGCAACCGATTGTTTGGCCCGGTCAAACAGGCGACCGACATTTTTTGAATCTTCCGCAGGCACTTTGAAAATCTGTTTGAACGCGGCAATCTCATCGCGTGTAACAACCCCATCGGCCTTGGCCATTTTTGCCGAAAGCGCTATGATACCAATAGAAAAAGCCACCTGGTCTTCCGGCTTTTTTTCCGGGTCATAGGGCAATTCCTTGTCGATAAAATAATGCCCGGCAATACTGCCCAGCAGCGCGCCCAAAGGCCCGCCCATATAAAGCCCGGCAGCAGCACCGGCTAATTTTCCGTAAATAGACATGGACTTAGTTTAGATGAGTCTTGGAGGAAAGTATTGATCAATTTGCGCCATACATGACTGGCCTCATTTTTCCCTTTACCCTGTAGTTGCTACAGGGATTACAGTATTGCCAATACCAACCAGCCAGGCCTGTATTCCGATGAGAGATACTGCTAAACCACAAGATGACAAACTGCTAAAACGCGGGATTATCGGCAGTACCATCGCAGCCGTTTGCTGTTTTACCCCCCTGCTGGTTATAGCCTTTACCGGTGTCGGATTATCCGCGCTTATAGGCGGGCTCGACTATTTCCTGTTCCCGATGTTGTTTGCCTCTCTGGGGGTTGTGGCTTTCGCCTTGTATCTGCGCAGCGGAAAAATCGGCATCTCACCAAAAGCCATTATCGCCATATTGGCACTGGCCTTTTCTGCCGGGCTGATCTGGCTAGAATTCAAATATGCCTTGCGCATTTCTTTGGCCGCCCTCAGCCTTGTCGCACTTTATGGTTTCTACCTGAACTGGGCAAAAAACCGCAATGCTGCGTAATATTACAGCAAATCCCGATTGAACCAATTTATCGATACAGTAATAAAACTATTTGATCCGACGTGTTTTTTTCGCACTATATTTTTCAGTTTTCTACATTCATGACGAAGCGAAATCCAAAACATGTCGCAGGACTTCAAAGGGCTGATGTTTGGCCTGACAGGTGTGATCATTTTCGGGCTCACCCTGCCCGCCACCCGCATAGCGGTGAGTGAGCTTGATGCCATCACCGTTGGCCTCGGCCGCGCCGTCATAGCTGCCCTGCTGGCCGCACTTTATCTGTTCATCTCAAAAGCCCGGCGACCTAACGCGGCTGAGTTCAAAAAGCTCACTTTAACTGCTGCCGGTATCATCTTCAGCTTTCCCCTGCTGTCCGCCATCGCCATGCAATACACTCCCGCATCCCATGGCGGTGTCATGCTCGGCATTCTCCCCCTGGCCACCGTTGCCGCCAGCGCCATTTTTGCCGGTGAACGCCCCTCGCTGGCCTTTTGGGCGTGCAGTGCAATTGGCGCCGCAGCTGTCGTTCTGTTTGCCATCCTCGAGGGCGGCTTTGAACTTCAGCTTGCTGACATCCTGCTGGTCGCCGCAGTATTGAGCGCTGCCACCGGCTATGCCATTGGCGGGCAGTTGAGCAAAACCCTTGGCGGCTCAAATGTCATCTCCTGGGCACTGGTAATATCTTTGCCGGTTCTCATTCCACCGGTTCTCTATGTCGCACCAGACCTGCCCCATACCCTGTCTTTCAATGTATGGGTTTCTTTTATATATGTTGCCGTCTTCAGCCAGTTCTTGGGGTTTTTTGCCTGGAACAGAGGCATGGTACTAAGCGGCATCGCGCGTGTCGGTCAGCTTCAGCTTCTGCAACCCTTCATAACCCTGGCCGCAGCCGCATTGATATTGAATGAACCCCTGACCTGGATGACGGTTGGCTTCGCCAGCTTTGTTGTCGCTGTCGTAGCCGTAGGCCGAAAACTCCAGGTTAAATAGTGCATACGAATGTGGATGGATTTGAAGGTTTTATTGACGCCGGGGCTTTAGCACAATAAGTTCCATACAACTGTTCACCAGGGGTGCCGGTCAGAGATTCGAGGGTTTTCTTCCCTAATCCAGGCCGCCGGCTGAGAGATACCCTAACAACCTGATCTGGTTCGCACCAGCGGAGGGAGAGTGTAGCATCGATAACAAACCTCACAATAACCGGACTGCCATAGTAGGTGCAGGCGTCATGGGGCTGATGGCTGCTTACTTCCTGCAGAAAAGCGGTCATAATTGCGCCATCTACGAACGTGGCGATGTTTCACTGGAACATGCAACGTCTTATGTAGCGGGCGGCATGCTGGCACCTTATTGCGAATTGGACGGCACCGAAAAGCTGATTGGTGATCTGGGGCTGGATGCGCTTGAGTTGTGGCGCGACATTGCCGCAGAACTGGGACCTTCTCTGGAGTACCAGGAAAACGGCAGCCTTGTTTTAGCCCACGGTTCAGACAAAAACGAACTCGACCGCTTTGCCCACAAGGTAAAGATCGCCGGTGGCGGTGAGGGATTGAAGAAAGTCTCTGGCGAGGAAATTGACGCGCTTGAACCCGCCCTTTCAGGTCGTTTCAGACAGGGATTTTTTGTTGAACGCGAAGGCCATGTTGACCCGCGCTCTTTGATGCCGAAGTTACAAGAATATCTGATAAAACAAGGTGTTACATTTTACTTTAACACCGAAACCTCAATAGTTGATACCAGTCACCTCAGCATTAATGGTCAATCTCATGAATTTCGCTGGATAATAGACTGTCGCGGATTGGGCGCACGTGCTGACCGGCCGACGCTGCGCGGGGTCAAAGGCGAGATTATCATTATCAAAACCCCGGAAGTCAGCTTCAACCGCCCGGTGCGGCTGCTGCACCCGCGTTACCCCATCTATATTATTCCGCGCACCAACGACCTGTTTTTAATTGGTGCCACCTCAATTGAAAACGAGGATAACAATGGGGTCACCGTGCGCTCGGGCCTTGAATTACTGTCAGCCGCCTATTCACTTCATCCAGCCTTCGGTGAAGCACTTATTGTGGAACTCAACTCAAACCTGCGGCCGGCCTACCCTGACAATCTGCCCCATATCGAGGTCAACAACTCCCTGCTCAGCGCCAATGGTCTTTATCGCCACGGCTATCTGCTGGCACCGAAAATCGCCCAGGAGTTGAGCCAGTTTATGGCAACCGGAAATCCATCAAACCGATATGCTGAAATCTTCGAGGTTGCCGCATGACCATTACCATAAACGGAGAACAACAACCCCTGCCCCAAACCCAAACCATTGACCAGCTGTTGGCCAGCAAAGGCTTTGGCAAAAACATCGCGGTTGCTCTCAATGGTGCTTTTATCCCACGCACCACCTATGGCAGACAGGTGGTTAAAGACGGTGATTCAATCGAAATTGTATCGCCAATGCAGGGAGGGTAGAACATGGATACAACCTGGAAAATCGGCGGAAAAACACTTCAATCGCGGCTGTTTATCGGCTCGGCTCGCTACCCTTCACCTGACATTCTGGCAAAAGCCGTAAAAGCTTCCCGGGCAGAAGTCATCACGGTCTCACTGCGGCGTGAATCCGCCACCAGCAAGGCCGGACAGCATTTCTGGCAATTAATCCGCGACATGGGTATCCACGTTCTTCCCAACACAGCGGGCTGCCGCACCGTGAGCGAAGCTGTAACCACCGCTGAAATGGCCCGCGAGGTGTTTAACACCGACTGGATCAAGCTTGAAGTCATTGGCGATGATTACACCCTGCAACCCGACATTTTCAAACTCGTTGAAGCCTCTGCAATTTTAAACGACAAGGGTTTCACGGTTTTCCCCTATACAACCGATGATCTGGTGCTGGCGCGAGAACTGGTTGCTACCGGCTGTGACATTCTCATGCCGTGGGGAGCACCGATTGGCTCCGGCCAGGGTCTCAACAATATATCCGCCCTAAAAACCCTGCGTGCGCGTTTTCCCGAGGTAAAACTTCTAGTTGATGCGGGCCTTGGCGCACCTTCTCATGCTGCTCAGGCGATGGAACTGGGCTTTGACGGCGTTTTGCTCAACACAGCAATCGCCGAAGCAGGTAATCCTGTTGCCATGGCGCAAGGTTTTGCCCGCGCTGTCGAAGCAGGATTTCTCGCCGCCAATGCCGGTATTATGCCGACACGTGATTTTGCCCAACCCAGCACACCGGAAATCGGCACGCCGTTTTGGAAGACCGGGGAAAACTCATGAGGACTGACGGCGTATTCGGATTTTACCCCATCGTTGACAGCTACAATTGGGTGGCACGACTTTTACCTCTGGGCGTTAAAACCATTCAATTGCGCATCAAAGATAAATCAGTGGCAGAAGTAACCGGCCCCATCCGCGATGCCATTGCCCTTGCCCGGCGTTATGACTGCCAGCTGGTGATTAATGATTACTGGCAGGTGGCTCTGGAGCTTGGGGCTGATTTTATTCACCTGGGCCAGGAGGACATTGATAATGCGGATAAAAACACAATACAAAAGTCAGGTGTAAAGCTCGGGCTTAGCACCCACACAGGCGATGAACTCGCCCGCGCACTCACCTGGACCCCCGATCACATTGCTCTGGGCCCGATCTATGAAACCACACTCAAAGCCATGCGCTATCAGCCGCAGGGGCTGGAGCGCTTGGGCAAATGGAAGGCCAGAATTTCCTGCCCGCTCATTGGTATCGGCGGCATTACACTTGAACGCGCACCTCTGGTGCTCGATGCCGGTGCTGATGTAATTGCCGTGGTCACAGACGTGGTTTTCAACCCAAACCCGGAAGCCCGCGTCGAACAATGGCTGCAGCTGTTCAGCAAACGCAACTGATCAAAAGTCAATTCCGCGGACTGATTCATTTTCACAAAAAATGGCTGCAACCGGTTAAGACTGCAGCCATATATCTCTAAACTTCCTGAGGAAAATCCTTAGCCGGGAGTTCCCGGTGCCCCTCGTGGCCCTTGCGGTCCTTGTGGTCCTTGTGGTCCAGGCTCACCCTGAGGCCCTTGCGGTCCAACGGCACCCCTGCGACCTTGCGCTCCTCTTTCGCCCTTTGGTCCCTGAGGTCCAGCTTCCCCCTGAGGGCCTTGCGGTCCAGTGGCACCTTGCTCACCCTGAGCACCCTGCGCACCAGGTTCACCCTTTTCACCGGCAGCCCCCTGAGGCCCGGTATCCCCCTTTTCACCCTTGAAACTAGCTGATTCAGCGGTAATTCGTTCCTGAACATAGGTTTCCAGCGAGTTTTTGGCCATAAAAAATCCACCGACACCAAGCGCGCCCAGGATCACAACAATCCACGCGGCGCTGGTTTTCTGTTTACGACCCACCTCTTCCAGAATTTCCTGTTTTAGCTGGTTCGAACTGTTATCCGCCATTGTACTTCTCCCTGGGTGTAATCATTATACCACTGGTAGTTCTAATTGAAACTAACCCCATTGAACACCACTGTTGTCATCAAAATCAACAAAAAGATGGGGAAATCATCTGGCCCGCCCGCATTTGGGTCTTTAGAGCACTTCTGACCTGTTAATGCCGTCTGCGGCGACGGCCTCTTTGGCGTGGATTTTCGCCGTCAGTTGATTTTGGCTTTGGCAGGTCAACAACTCGTGTGAGGTTGGGATAGGGGGCTTTTGCATGGGGAAAAGCCATGGCATCGACGAAATGTTCCTGAAAACTTGGCTCCAGAGCAGTTTCAATTTTCTCAATTTTCCTGACCAGATCCTCGATTTCATCACGCGCGCGCGCATTCAAAAGCGCTATGCGCGCACCGGTTCCCGCAGCATTGCCAGCCGACACCACCCGGGACAGGTCACAATCGGGAATAAGCCCCAGAACCATGGCGTATTTAACATCTATGTGACTGCCAAAAGCCCCCGCCAAAGTTATGCGATCAACCGTATCAATCCCCATGTGATCCATCAACAACCGCGCACCGGCATAAAGCGCTGCCTTGGCCAGTTGAATGGCGCGGATATCATTTTGCGTGATCACGATCTGCTGGGCACCCTCATGCACCACATACGAAAATGTCCGGCCATCGACGATTATGCGCGATGTTTTTTCTTTTAAAGCGCCCTGGATGATACCGTCGGCCGAAATAATTCCAGACAGGAACATCTCCGCGATGACTTCGATAATCCCCGAGCCGCAAATACCGGTAATGCCGATATCATTTGTGGCTTCGTTAAATCCGGGTTCAGAAAACCACAAGCTGCACCCGATAACCTGAAAATCCGGCTCGAGCGTTTCGCGGTCAATACGCACGCGTTCAATCGCTCCCGGTGCAGCACGCTGCCCGCAAGAAATCTGGGCGCCTTCAAACGCCGGTCCCGTGGGTGAACTCGCCGCCAGCAACCGGTGCTTGTTGCCCAGCACAATCTCCGCATTAGTCCCCACATCAATGATCAGGCGCATGTCTTCCGACAGATGCGGATTTTCGGCCAGTATGACAGCTGCCGTATCCGCCCCCACATGCCCGGCAATACACGGCAATGTATAAAACCGCGCACCACCTTGCAGGTTAAGCCCCATTTCCAGTGCCGGACGGGTAATCGCAGAGCCTGTGGCAAGCGCAAAAGGTGCGCCACCCAGTTCAACGGGATCAATACCCAGCAACAAATGGTGCATCACCGGATTGCCGACAAATACAGCTTCGAGAATATCATTAAGATCAATGCGCGCTTCAACAGCCACCTGCCCGGCGAGCACATTTATGGCATCGCGCACAGCTTCGGTCATCTCCACGTCACCGCCCGGGTTCATCATGACGTAGGAAACCCGGCTCATCAGATCTTCACCAAACCGGATTTGCGGGTTCATCAGACCGGCAGAAGCCATAAGCTCACCGGTTGACAGGTTGCACAGGTGCGCAGCTATCGTAGTTGAGCCCACATCCACAGCCAGCCCATAGACGCGATCATGAAATCCCGGCCAGACCGAGGTGATTTCGAGCGAATTGCCAGGCGGCACACGATGATGGACGGCAACAGTGATTTTCCACTTGCCCTGACGCAAGGCCTTTTGCAAGCCGGACATAATACGGAAATCACACGTTAAACCGCTCAGTTGCCATTGCTCGGCCAGCGCGTCATACACGCGTTCCAGATCACCCGCTGGGTTATGCATATCCGGCTCTTTAACCGAGATATAATAGAGCCTGGTAACCGGGTTGAGTTCTATATCGCGCAATTCAGCACGTTTGCGCACCACCTGCCTATGCACCTGACTTTCCTCAGGCACATCAATGACCAAATCGCCCTGAACCGTGGAAGAACATCCCAACCGGCAATTTTTTCTCAGGCCGCGTTTTTCATCATACCGCTGCTCTGTAGCACTTAAGCCGGAAAGGTTTTCATCTCTGCTGACAATTTTGTGTTTGGCAAATTCACCCACCGTATGCTTGATCTGGCAACGCCCGCAAATACCCCGGCCTCCACATACCGAATCAAGATCAACGCCCAGATTGCGTGCAGCTTCCAGAATGGAAGTACCAATAACAAAGCGGCCGCGCTTGCCCGATGGGGTGAAAACAACGAGAGCATCAATGGGATTGCCGGAGTTGTTCATGGGTTATCTGGCCCGGCGGCGACGGCGGCCTTCGCGCCCGCCACCTTCGGTCCCGGCGTCTGCTGCAACGGGTTCGCGGAATTTTTTAATCCACCTCGAACAATTGGCATCGACCCCATTGAGAACGTTTGCCGCCATAGCCCCAGCCATGTCTTCAGCATGCAGCGGGTTCATAATGGCTGATGTGATGCCCGCAGCAGCTGCCATCGACAGGAAGTGAGCGTTTAGCGCCCGCCGGTTGGGCACACCAAAACTGATATTGGACAGACCGCAGGTTGAATTGACTTTTAATTCGGTGCGCAACCGGTTGAGCAACGCGAACACCTGCCGCCCCGCCGTTCCCATGGCACCAATAGGCATAACCAGTGGATCAACCACCACATCGCACGGTTTGATACCATGGTCATGAGCCCGCTCGACAATCTTTTTGGCCACTTCAAAGCGCACGTCAGGGTCTTCGGAAATGCCGGTTTCATCATTGGAAATAGCGACAACAGCGCAATCATACTTCTTGATTAACGGCAAAACACGTTCCAGCGAGTCATCCTCACGGGTCACAGAATTGACCAGCGGCCTGCCTTTGTAGACTGCCAATCCCGCTTCCAGCGCTTCGATTATGGAGCTGTCAATTGACAGCGGTACATCCACCAGGCCTTGCACCAGTTGAATGGTCTCGGCCAGAATTCGCGGTTCGTCAGCAAGCGGAATACCGGCATTCACATCGAGCATGACGGCACCGGCTGCAACCTGGGCTATGGCATCGGCCTCCACGGTTGCGTAATTGCCTTCTTTCATCTCGGCGGCAAGTTTTTTACGACCGGTGGGATTAATGCGTTCGCCAATCACGCAAAACGGCTGATCAAAGCCGATAATGACTTCTTTTGTAGCCGAACTCAAAATGGTTCTCGTCATAGTCTAAATACTTCCTATAACCCGCGCGACAGGGGATTGTTTCCAGTGTTTTTCAGACATTACTCCAAGCCTGTCCACTCGCCCAAAATCCAGCGACCTCATGGGAGATGAAAGCGACAAAAGACTTAAGCTCAAGACTCATTAGCGATGTCGGTGTTGAAAAGCAATAGGGCGCAAAGTGGCATGTAGAGATGGGTTGGGTGAGGCAGAGTTACTGGAAAGCACGGTAACTGGTAGGTTATTAAGATGAATATGGTCGAAGAAAACAGCGCAAAACCACAACGCGGCAGACGCGGTCGCGGCGGCGGCGCAACCGCACGGCGCGAGATGCGTCAGGCTACTGAAATTAACCACCTCACCTATATCACCCGGACTGTACCGGAGTATGAAGTTTTGGGTGAGGAGGGATTAAGCCTGATTGAAGCCAATGCCGATAAGGTTCTGGAAGAAGTCGGCATAGAATTCAGAGATGATGAAGAAGCGCTTGCCATGTGGAAAGACGCAGGTGCTGACGTCAGGGGCGAACGCGTTCATTTCCCTAAAGGCCTGTGCCGTAACCTGATTGCCACCGCGCCTGAAGTTTACACCCAACATGCCCGCAATGCCGAAAGATCGGTAAAAATCGGTGGCAAGCATACGGTGTTTGCCCCCGTCTACGGCCCGCCGTTCATTCGCAATCTGGATGAGGGCAGGCGTTATGCCACCATTGAGGATTTTCGCAACTTTGTGAAACTGGCCTATTCAGCCCCCGCCCTGCACCACTCCGGTGGCACGGTGTGTGAGCCGGTGGATATTCCGGTCAACAAACGTCACTTTGATATGATCTATTCCCATATCAAATATTCCGACAAACCTTTTATGGGCTCCGTTACCCACCCATCGCGGGCACAGGACACGATGGAGATGGCAAAAATCCTGTTTGGTGATCAATTTGTCGAGCAAAACTGCGTCTTGACCTCCCTGATCAATGCCAATTCCCCCATGGTGTTTGATGAAACCATGCTGGGCGCCCTCAAAGTCTATGCCCGCGCAGGTCAGGCAACAATCATCTCGCCATTTATTCTGGCCGGCGCAATGTCACCGGTAACCGCAGCAGGCACCTTAACCCAGATCCTCGCCGAAGCCATGGCCGGAATGGCCTTTGCCCAATTGTGCAGACCCGGTGCTCCGGTGATTTTCGGCACCTTTGCCAGCTCTATTTCCATGCAATCAGGTGCGCCCACCTTTGGCACCCCGGAACCGGCACTGGTGCTCTATGGTGCAGCCCAGCTGGCCCGGCGCCTCAAAGTACCGTTCCGGTCCGGCGGCTCTTTGTGTGGCTCAAAACTGCCCGATGCTCAGGCAGCTTACGAAAGTGCGCAAACACTGACACCAACACTGCTGGCCGGAGTGAATTTCTGCCTCCATGGTGCCGGCTGGCTGGAAGGCGGACTGGTGTCGTCTTATGAAAAGTTCGTTATGGATATTGACCAGCTGGCGATGATGCAGCGCTTTGCCCAGGGGGTTGATCTGTCGGAGAATGGTCAGGCGCTTGACGCCATAGAGGAAGTTGGTCCCGGCAGCCATTTCCTTGGTTGTGCCCATACGCAGGCCAATTTTGAAACTGCCTTTTACCGCTCCACCATTGCTGATAATAATTCCTTTGAACAATGGGAAGCAGAAGGTGCGCAAGATGCAGCTTCCCGTGCCAATGGTGTTTACAAGCGGATGTTGAACGAATATCAGCCCCCTGCCCTTGATGTGGCAATTGATGAAGCCCTGCTTGATTTCATCAAACAAAGAAAAGATTCAATGCCGGATGCCTTTACCTGATGAACTTCGACCACATTCTCAAACAGATTAAAGACGCAGGCTTTGTTTATCTCGGAGGATTTTACCCTGAAAGTCACCAAACCCTGGCGCTCATCGGCAACGCCGGACCACAGATGTGGCAAAGTTTCACAACGTCTTGTGATACGAGTTCAACCACTTTGGATCAATGGACAGAAACAACAATAACATGCCTCGCCTCTACCATTAACGCCACCGCGCTGTTCCCATTCGACACCCCGCCGCATCCGTTTTTGACCTGGGCGCAAAAATCCGGTGAGACCTTTACCTCACCCCTGGGCCTGTCCATTCATCCCCGCTACGGACTGTGGCATGGTTATCGTGCCGCCCTGATATTTGAATGCATTCTTGATCTGCCAGCGGTAACAGCCACAAAATCCCCATGTGACGATTGCGTGGAAAAACCCTGCCTGACAAAATGCCCGGTAAATGCTTTTTCATTGCACGGCTACGATGTGCCAGGATGCATCAGCCATATAAAATCCGGCGATGGGGCCGATTGCCATGAATTGGGGTGCCGCGCGCGCCGGTCGTGCCCTGTTGGCCACAAATTTCACTATTCGCCACAACAGGCAGAATTTCACATGGCAGCCTTTGTTAAGGCACATGGATAGAAAAGAGGGAGGAAACATTTAAATGACTCAAAAAAAAGCCAAAACCGGCTCATGCCTTTGTGGGGAGGTGGCCTACGAAATCAACGGGCCTTTGCGGCAGATCATAGGCTGTCATTGTATCCAGTGCCGCAAGACTACAGGTCATTTTATGGCGGCAACGAACGCCAGTCTTGACGATTTTAATTTAACCAGTGAAACCGGCTTAAAATGGTACCGCGCCAGTGATTTCGCCACCCGCGGATTTTGCCAAACCTGTGGTGCAACCCTGTTCTGGCAACGCGACGGTGCCGACAATATTTCTATTGCAGCAGGCACACTCGACGGAAAAACCGGTCTGAAAATAGATCGGCACATCTTCTGTGAATTTGCCGGAGATTACTACGATATCGACGAGTGAACTCCAGGATTACGAAGCAACACGCTGATTGTGTTTGCGATTTATCAGATCCTGGGCGATTTCAACTGTCACCGCAGCATCGCGGCAATAGGCATCCGCACCAACCGCATCGGCAAATTCTTCGTTCAGGGGCGCGCCCCCTACCAATACGATGTAATCATCACGCATGCCACGCTCAGCCAGCGTATCTATCACCACCTTCATATATGGCATAGTGGTGGTCAGTAATGCTGACATGCCCAGGATATCGGGTTTGTGTTCTTCCAGGGCAGCAATATAATCTTCAACCGGGTTGTTAATGCCAAGGTCAATAACTTCAAAGCCCGCGCCTTCCATCATCATACATACCAGGTTTTTGCCGATATCATGAATATCGCCCTTGACCGTGCCAATGACCATTTTCCCCACCTGAGGGGCACCTGTGGCTGCCAGAAGTGGCTTGAGAATGGCCATGCCGCATTTCATCGCCTTGGCTGACAACAGCACTTCAGGCACAAACAAAATTCCATCGCGAAAATCGATACCAACGATACGCATGCCCTCAACCAGAGCTTCGGTTAAAACTCTGTAGGGCAGCCATTCGCGCTCAAGCAGGATGTTGACGCCCTCCTCAATTTCGGTATCCAGTCCGTCATAGAGATCATCATGCATCTGTTGCACGAGGTCTTCATCGCTCAATTCGCGCAGATCAAGGTCGTCCTGTTCTTCAGCCATCGGCTACTCCCGGCACAAAGGTGGTTTGGCATTCGCTTATCTCTGAGGAAGATATGGGAAAAAGATAGATTGACTTGCAACAAATCCGACTGAATCTGTCTCACAGCCGACATCAAATCAGTTCTGGATAGCCCGCATCAATTGCCGCTTTTTCAATTTTCTCAATGCGCTCATAAGCATTTTGCGGCAATATATCAAAACCGTCAATGAGGAGGTGTGCTCTCAGATCTTTATGCTGTTTATCTTCAACCGACTTTAACAGACCCCGGCGCAGGCGTTGCAGGTCGTCATTTGAGCAGGACCGCGCCGTCACATAAGGCAATGCCGGTGCCGATGGTGTTTGCGCGATGACACTAAGCTTGGCCACAAGGTCCGGAAATATACGCTTTGCCAGCTCCCAGCCGACACAGTCTATGGCGCAGACATCCGCCTTGTTGGCGGCCACAGCGGCCATGGATTTCAAATGTGTTCCGGTTTTAACAGTCTGCGAAAAAAAGCGCCCGCCTTGAGCAAGTGGTGCAACGACAGCGCGCAGGGCAGAATACCCCGACTGCGAATCTTCGCCGTTAAAAGCTGCACTGCGCCCGTTAAAATCGCCCAGAGTTAAATGGCCATCGTTTTTTCTCACCACCACCATGCTGCAATAATCAGATCCCTCGCAACCTTCGGCATTGTAACGCGGCACAGCAATTATTGTGAGCATTTCGCGATATTTTTGACGCAAGGGATAGCCGCAGGTCTGGCTCATCAACAATCGGGGATGCCGCCACTTAATGTGAGGATCATCGTCCCGGTCAAGACCTGTCGGAACTTGAGTCAATCCTTCAGCTGAAAAACACTGTGCCAAAACCCGCCACCACTGGTCCGTTTGCGAACACAACTCCGGCCAGTCATACATCGGAAGGGAGGCAGAACGATCCACACACAAAATCCTTTTCTTAAAGCCGCTGACCAAAACAGGAATATGTTCTCTTTGCTAAAAAATCAAAGTACATTGTGCAAGAATAAATTGTTCTACGCACAAGATTGCCCCAATAACCCAAGCCTCAAAGAGAGAGCATAAAATGAATCAGTCCCTCCCGACCTCAGCAACTTATGTGGTTATCGGTGCCGGTGTCCACGGTCTGTCTACCGCCTGGCATCTCGCCAAAGACCTTATAGCCACAGGCAAAGGATCGGGCAAAGATATTGTTATTATAGATAAAAAAGGCCCCGGTGCCGGGGCCAGCGGTATTGCTTGTGGTTGCGTGCGCAATTTTTATATGACCGAACCTCTGCATGCCATCCTGCGCCATTCAGTTGATGTGTGGGAAAGCGATCCGGTCACCCTCGGGTTTCAGCAGGTCGGCTACATTTCGTGTGGCGAGGCCAACCAGATATCGGATTACGAGAAAATCCATGCCAGCCAGAACGCCGTTGATTATGCATCGGACTTATATGTGGGCAAGGATGCCAAAAGCTTCCTCACATCAATCTGGCCCGATTTCAAGACAGAAAATATAGACGTTGCCCTGCACGAAAAACCTTCAGGCTACGCCGGTACAACGCAATCAATGTGGGGGCTGGATGAACATTGCCGCAGACTGGGTGTTCAGCGCTGCTATGGCGTCGAAGTAACCGGCTACGATATGACCAACGGACGTATTTCCAGCATTTTAACGGACAAGGGCAATATTACCCCTGATTGTGTCGTCATCTGTGCCGGTGCCTGGTTGCCAAAACACTGGGAATGGCTGGGGAAATCAAACGTGCTCGATGTGCGCTATCCTGATGGTCACGTGGAAAAAGCCATGGATATGTGGACCTTCTGGCGCTTGCTGGAGGGAGAGGTTTATCTGGACGAGCCCTATCGCACTGTAGATGATCGCGATCCGCCCATTTTACATGTGGAGTTAATGAACACCACGGTGGTTGATGAAAACGGTCGCGAATTTGATGAGCATTTCTACACGTATGTGCGTTATGCCGCCGAAAGAATGGACCGGCCTGGCCTGCAGGGCGGCACTATCCCCATCAAAATCGGCCCCAAAGCCATTCTTGAGCCTTACGGCCATGACAATGAAGAATATCAGGCCGACGACTGGTTTGCCGATTATTATTGCGCCACACTTGCCATGTTGATGAAAAGATTTGAGGGCCTGCGCAAAAACTTCAAAAACAGACCCAATGGCGGCATCGGTGCGTTCACACCCGACAACGTACCCATATTCGACTGGATAGCCGATAATGCCTATATGATTGCCGATTCAAACCACGGCTTTAAAATGACCGGTGTCGGTAAACTGGTGTCAAAACATCTGGTTTCCGGCACCCCGGTGCTTGAACTCGAACCATTTGCCTTTTCACGTTTTTCTCAAGGCACAACCTTCGGCGACCGCAACTCAAATTGCCCGTGGGTATAGTTGGCTATTTATTCTTGCGGATGCACTCGTCCCAGAAATCATAAAACACCATGGACAGGACACTTATGGAAATAACCCAGAATGGCAGCCCACCCCAAAAACCGGCGGCACCATTCGAGATACTAAGGGCTAAGCCCAGGACGAAACCGGCCAGAGTTAACGATGCAATCAGGCCGGCAACCAGCTTTACAATTTTAGCGTTCATATTCTTGGTCCCTCAAAACCCAGACGTTCATTCATCTTCTTCAGCATTTTTTTCCAATTGCTGCAATACCCACCTGGCGGTTCTGAACAATCTGTCATCGCCCTCAGCCGAGCCTACCAATTGCAGCCCCATCGGCAAACCTAAATCTCCTGTCATAACCGGCAAAGAAAGGCAGGGCAGGCCGGCAAACGTCCAGATAACCGAAAAAATGGGGTTTCCCGTACCTGATTCAGAGCCCATAAGCGGTGCCTCACCAGGTGCAGCCGACGTTAAAACCGCATCATAATCGTTAAAAAACTCTTCAAAATAATTCTCTGCACCACCAACCATGGTAAGGGCCTCATGGTATTGAGCCTCTGTGGTGGCCAGCCCGGATGCCAGTTTTGGCTTAATGGTGTCACTGATATCGTCCCAATAATCATCAATTTCCGCCTTGAGGCAGCGGGCGATTTCATATTCGTGAATAACCTTGTGACACTCGATCACTTTAACGAAAGACTTGGGCGCTGGAATGACCTCCACCAGGTCTCCAAGCACCTCTCTGACTTCAGCCAGACCGGCACGTGCAGATTCTGATAGCAAATCGTTAATGGGCATTTCGATCCAGGCAAAATTGGGCTCAACCGGCGGTTCAGCCTTATATCCTTCCAGCAATTGCTGGCGTGGTCTGGCATAGCTCATTGAATCCGCCTGATCATAGGATCCAAGCGTATCACCCAGTAAAGCCAGATCCTCCAGCGTTCGCGCAAAAATACCCACCTGGTCCAGCACCCGGGAGGTTTCCAGAACGCCGCGTCGCGAAATCACACCGCGCGTGGGTTTAAAGCCAAATATACCGCAATAAGATGCTGGCCGGATGGTCGAGCCCCCGGTCTGGCTGCCGATGGCAAGCGGCAGATGGCCGGCAGCAACAGCTGCAGCCGAACCGCTGGAAGATCCCCCTGGTGAATGGGCTGGATTATGCGGATTGGTGGTAACAGCTGGATGGGAATAGGCAAATTCCGTCGTTACCGTTTTTCCCAGAATAACCGCACCGGCCTCCCGCAACCTTTCTATCACTACGCAATCAAGCTCAGGCTGGCGACCCTCGTGGATTTTCGTACCCAGTTGGGTCGGCATGTCACAGGTGTCAAATATGTCCTTAATACCAACGGGAACACCATGCAGAGGCCCCAGTGGTAATCCTTTGCGCCGGATTTCATCAAGCGCTTCAGCCTGAGCCAGTGCCTGCTCAGCATCAAGATTAACCCACGCCATGATATCGGCATCGGTATCTTCAATGCGTTGCAGACATGCCTTGACCAGATCAACCGAGGATATCAGGCCGGAGCGTATATTTTCCGCCGCTTGCGCAGCCGACAATTCAAAATGCATGATAACGCACTTTCTACCAGCTTTTATCAGGGCACATAGGTGCCAAAGAAATAATCAGGCAAGAACAAGGCTATGCCGGGGAACTGGTACATTAAAAACATAGTGAAAATTACTATTCCCAGATAAGGCATGATGCCTTTGAATATGTCCATGAGCTCGATTTGAGCTCCCAACACCCCTTTTAGGTAATAGGCCGACATCGCCATCGGCGGGGTTAAAAATGACGTTTGCAGGTTCAAAGCCACCAGCATGGCAAAGAAATACGGGTTCACTCCGAAGTTATCCAGCATCGGCAGGAATATGGGTACAAAGATGATCAGTATTTCCGACCACTCAAGCGGCCAGCCCAGAAGGAAGATAATCATCTGCACCATGACCAGGAACTGCCATGGCTCCAAATTATGTGACAGAACCCATTCTTCGATAACAACATGCCCCCCCAGATAGGAGAACACCGAAGCAAAAGTCCATGAACCAACGAACAGCCAGCACACAAACGCCGTAGCCTTGGCACACAAAAACACCGATTGCTTGACTTTGTCCAATGTGAGTGAGCGATAAAGCACAGCCATAACCAGGGCACCGAGAGACCCCATTGCAGCCGCTTCAGCGGGTGTTGCCAACCCGCCCAGAATGGACCCGAGAACCAACATAATCAAAACGGTCAG
>JAJRTY010000162.1 GCA_024278055.1 Alphaproteobacteria bacterium
GAACACCCGCCGCCGCTTAGTTTCTCGCCAGGCAGAATATAACCATAGCCGGTTGCCGGCCGGGTCGGTTTGACACCAAAGGTGGCAAGATATCCGGCTTCGGCATCAGCCAGTGCGGCGCTTACAGCCGTTGAAAATGCCCGTTGATCCGGGATCGCGTGGTCAGCCGCCAGCACCAGCACGACCGCATCATTATCACGCGCAAGGGCGCCAAGACACCCGGCGGTGATTGCAGCGCACGAGTTACGCCTTGCCGGTTCAAGCATAATTTCCGCAGTAACATTAATGTTGCGAAGATCTTCAGCAATCAAAAACCGGTGACTTTCCGCACAAACAAATATTGGTTTCGCGTCAAAAACCTCAGATTGGCAACGCAGTGCGGTATCCTGAATGAGCGAGTGGTTCCCGCCAAAACTCAAAAACTGCTTTGGTTTTGATTCCCGTGATAATGGCCAGAGCCGGGTGCCGGAACCGCCGCTTAAAATAATCGGAATGATCGTCATATATTCTCTCTCGTTGCATCAGGATCGAACTGTGCGGGCACACCAGTTCGATCAGGTGACCGCCAGCAGTCGCTCATTACAGGAATATTAGAATCTTCACCCTTACAAGCGATTAACCGATCGGCTATCGAAACCTCTAAACCCAAAGAGGTTGCCCGCATTGATGATCTGTCGTACCCAATGCTCTATTCAAAACCCGGTCTTGCTTGCGCGATAGCAATAGAAGGTGAAATCTGATGAAACAAAACCTGTTTGAAGTATCCCGGTCGGTTTTAACGGCGGTGTTTTTGATGGTTGCTGTCAGTGTATTGTTTACCCCTGTCAGCGCCCAGACGGTGGTTGAACCAGGCGCTCCAGTGCAAACCGCAAACGACACTGCTAAACCCGGTGACCCCGCGGCACCGGTCAAGGTTACCGCAGATGATATTGCCGGCTGGAACATTGATCTCGACAGCATGACAAAAGCGCTTGCTCGCGAAGGCATAAGAGACAAGGATTTCGAGCAACTTCTCAATGATGCCGTGGCAATTCAAAACAAGGCTGCCAAGCTATCCAAGGAACTCGAACCTAAATTGAAATCGCTGCGCGAGCGGTTTGCCCAGCTTGGTCCGGCACCAAAGAAAGACCAGCCACCTGAAAGCGCAACAATTGCTTCAAAACGCGTTGATTTGTCAAACCAGGTTGCCGAGGCGGATGGTAACATAAAGGCCGCCCAACTGGTGATCGTCAAGACAAGACAGATCCGCGACCAGATCATCGAGGCACGTCGGTCAAGGTTTGTCAGTTCAGTTACATCGAAAAGTTTTTCACTGATCGATCCAAAGTTGTGGGGACCAATTCAAAAGGATGTTAGTTTTTTCGGCAAAGGCCTGACCATCCTGGCCGACAATATAGCAACTGCAATTGCCAACAATCTCAAGGCTGGGAAATTCAATATATTAACAATTTTCGGCAGCCTGTTGATACTAATAATTGTCTTGATACTGGCCTGGAGAGGCCTTGAAAAAATCAAAACCAAGATCAGCACGATCGAAACTCACCGCTCAATGCGGGCAATTAATGCGCTAATATATATCATCGGATACGGGATCATTCCCGCCATATTTATTCTTGGCATAGTGGCAATTGGCGATGGATTCGGCCTGCTTGCAGCCAACAACATAGACTTCATTGGCAGTGTGGCAATTGTGTTGGTGGCTGCCACGCTAATTCGCACAATTGCATTCTCGTTTCTTAGACCGAAAAACCAAAATCTGCGTATTTCCGAACTCTCCGATTCCGCATCAACTAAAATTATGGCCACAATTTCAATGGCGATATTGGTGTATGTTTTATTCATTTTGGTCTTTAGTGCCGCCCGCATTATGGTCTCTTCTTATGAATTCATCATTGTAATCAATGCACTATATGCCCTTCTGATTGCTGTGCTGACCGCAATAACGTTGAGAATAATTAATCGTGACCGACAGGAAGAAGACGTTCAAACCTCGGGCGCAGGCATGAGCATCCTTCTCAATTGGACGATAATTCGGATCGCCGTTACCCTCGGCGTGGCAATCATAATCGTGTCCCTGTTCACCGGCTACATTGCGCTGGCGGAATTTACCGCAAATCAGATTATCCTGACCTCGTCGATACTCGCTCTGCTTTGGCTGGTCCTTAAGATAATCGACACCAATCTGGTCGGCTGTTTTCAGACCAACCACGCGATCAACAAATCTCTCAGCTCCTATCTCGGCTGGAAGCGCAAATTCACCGAGCAGGTTGGCGTAGTGCTGACCGGATTGCTGCGCATAACCGTTATACTGCTGACTGTTGTTGTTTTGCTGGTTCCGTGGGGATTTCGGGCCCGCGACTGGGCTGAATGGATCTCGGCTGCGTTTTTCGGTTTCAAGGTTGGCGATATCACAATCTCGCTGTCAGTGATTTTTTCTGCAATTGTCGTATTTCTAATTGGCGTGATCATCACCCGCTCGATCCGTCGCTGGCTTTCTGTCCGGTTTTTACCAACCACAAGACTGGATGCCGGAATTCAAAATTCGATTTCCACCGTCTTCGGCTATATCGGCGTAACTATCGCTGCCGCTGTAACCATCTCCTATGCCGGTTTTGATCTCACCAGTCTGGCATTTGTTGCCGGTGCGCTTTCAGTCGGCATTGGTTTTGGTCTGCAAAGCGTCGTCAGCAATTTCGTTTCCGGATTGATATTGCTGGTTGAACGCCCGATCAAGGCGGGCGACTGGGTGATCACTTCCGGTGGTGAGGGAACCGTCCGTAAAATCAGCGTGCGCTCGACCGAAATTGAAACCTTTGATCGCTCGACAGTGGTGTTGCCAAACTCCACTCTGATTACCGAATCGGTTGTCAACTGGAACCACAAAAGCAGCATGGGCCGGATCAAGCTGGCGATTGGTGTTGATTACAATTCCGACCCCAACCGGGTACGCGAAATCATGCTCGAATGTGCAAAATCCCATGAGGGTATTTTGAGCACACCTGCTCCAATCGTTTATTTCATGGAATTTGGCCCAAGTTCGCTTGATTTTGAACTACGATGTTATCTCGCCGATGTTGGCAATGGCATGAGCGTGCGAAGCGATTTGCGGTTCGCACTTTTTGCCGCCCTTGCTGCGGAAGGAATTTCAATTCCGTTTCCCCAGCAGGATGTTCATATCAAGGGAATTGAACAAATTACCGGGAACCAGCCAATCGACAGTGCCAAAAAATCGCCACCCCGCGGAAAGAAACTGGCTGCAAAACCCTCCTCTGCCGACAGGCCGGAGGAAATTTCAGTTGACGATGACGATTGATGACGGTTTCACAAATGGAGACGCGGATCAATGCTGGAAGAACAGCAATCCTATAACACTCTGCATCGCGACTTTCGCTGGCACTTGCCGCAATTTTGCAACATCGCTGAACAGGCCTGTGAGGTTTGGGTAAAAAAAGCGGCCACGCAAACCGCGATAATAGAATGGCATTCCAAAGGCCATATGACCGCGACAAGCTATGGCACGTTGTCGGAAAAATCCAACCGTTTTGCCAATGTTCTGACCGCTTCGGGTGTGAGCGAAGGCGACCGGGTGGCGTTGCTATTACCGCAAGGGGTCGAAACTGCAATCTGTCATCTGGCAATTTATAAGATGGCGGCAATTGCTGTTCCGCTGGCCCTGTTGTTCGGCCGGGATGCATTGCAATACCGGTTGCGCACCTGCGGTGCAAAGGCCATCGTCACCAACGCCGCCGGGTTGGCAAAAATTAACCAGATTGAAAACCGTCCAGAGCAGCTTGAGACGGTTTTTGTTGTTGGTGATGATGATGGCGAGATCAAATCGGAATTTGAAACCATTAACTTCAACAAGATAATCGACCAGGCATCCAGCGATTTTACCACCATAAAAACCGGACCGGATACACCGGCCTTGATGATTTTTACCTCAGGCACCACCGGCCAGCCAAAAGGGGCCTTGCACGGCCACCGGGTTTTGCACGGCCATCTGCCGGGGGTTCAAATGCACCACGAGTTTCTGCCTCAACCCGGCGACCGGTTATGGACTCCGGCAGACTGGGCCTGGGCGGGTGGATTGCTGAATATTCTTCTGCCCGGCCTTGCCCTTGGGGTGCCGGTGGTTTGCAGCAAAATTCAAAAATTTGATCCACAGCAAGCTTTCGAGTTGATGGCTGATGCGAAGGTGCGCAATGTATTTATTCCGCCGACAGCGCTGAAATTGTTGAAATCCATTAACAATCCGCTGAAAAAGTACGATCTCGACCTGCGCACCATTGGGTCTGGTGGCGAGTCGCTGGGCCGCGAAACCCTTGCCTGGGCAAAGCAGCAATTGGCGATTACGATTAATGAGTTTTATGGCCAGACC
>JAJRTY010000163.1 GCA_024278055.1 Alphaproteobacteria bacterium
AAGGTTTCCTCGGCAATCTCGCGCAGTGCGACCACCGGATTTTTATCATTGTCACGGTCAATTGTGATCTGCGAACCAGATGAAATCTGCCGCGCCCGGTGGCTTGAAAGTAACACAAGTTCAAAACGATTGTCGATTTTGTCGATACAATCTTCGACTGTAACACGTGCCATCGTGTGGCTCCTGAATAAATATGTGGAGGAATTTCGATCTACCTATACATGTTTGCCGCCAATTTCAAGCATTGTGAAGGCGATATTGTGACAATTACTGCGCTCAGCGAAGGTATTGGAAAATTGGGGCCGCCCGCTTGCAACAGGTAATTGCCGGAGCACCGACAAAATCTCGCGTTGAAAATCCTGTGGCTTGATTGCAAAGTGCCATGTGATCTAGTATTGGGAACCCATCAAAATTTTTTGATGGATGATTTGCGGCCCTAACCGCGTTTCAAAAACCCCATAACGAACACAATTGTGCAGCAATTCTGTACACGATATTTTTCGCCTGAATTATTGTCGGCGACAAATTTATCAGGAAGATACTTAATATGTTTGATCCAAGAGAAAAAATTGCCCTTTTCATTGATGGTGCAAATCTTTACGCAACCTCCAAGGCCCTCGGTTTTGATATCGATTACAAGCAATTGCTGGTGTATTTTCAGGAAAAAGGCTATTTGCTGCGAGCCTATTATTACACCGCGCTGATTGAAGATCAGGAATATTCATCCATTCGTCCGCTGATCGACTGGCTTGATTACAACGGCTATCGGGTTGTGACCAAACCGGCAAAGGAATTTACCGATTCGTCCGGCCGCCGCAAGGTCAAGGGCAATATGGATATTGAACTGGCAATCGATGCGATGGAACTCTCCGATACGGTCGATCATATGGTGTTGTTTTCCGGTGATGGCGATTTCCGCTCACTGGTGGAGGCGCTGCAGCGTCGAGGCCGCAAGGTCACGGTCATTTCTACCGTCTCAAGCCAGCCGCCGATGATCGCCGACGATTTGCGCCGTCAGGCAGACCATTTTGTCGATCTCAACAGTTTGCGAAGCGAAATTGGCCGTGAACCGTCTGAACGCCCACAGCGTGCGCCTGTCGAGCGCTATGACGATGACGATGATGACGACGACGATTATTGATAGAACGGTGCGTGCCTGATTTGGCTTTTTACCCGCCCGAAAAATGACCGATAGATATTACCGGGAAATAAATATTGAGGAAAGACATGGCCCATGAGCCTGGACGCGATTGCATGCTTTGCCCGCGCCTTGCCGATTTTCGACAAATACACCGGATAGCCAGTCCGGACTGGCACAATGCGCCGGTTGCAACCTGGTA
Source organism: Alphaproteobacteria bacterium (assembly GCA_024278055.1). GTDB lineage: Bacteria > Pseudomonadota > Alphaproteobacteria > Rhizobiales > JAJFHR01 > JAJFHR01. Next base: position 1,341 of record JAJRTY010000163.1, read on the forward strand.
TCCAGGTGATGACAGTCAGGGCGGGACTGAAAAAGTTCGCCTGCTGGTGGTTGGCCTGGCACCGGGATTGCGCGGCGCAAACCGCACCGGGCGACCTTTCACCGGCGATTATGCCGGCGATCTGCTCTATGCAACAATGACCAAGTTCGGCTTTGCCGGTGGGCAATATGGCGCTGATCCCAATGACGGACTGGCGCTGATTGATGCGGCAATTACCAATTCGGTGCGCTGTGTGCCGCCGGAAAACAAACCGGTAGCAGCCGAAATCAATGCCTGTCGGCCATTCCTGCAGGCAACCATTGCCCGCCTGCCCAATCTTCGCGCCATCCTTACACTTGGCAAGATTGCCCACGATTCAACCGCACGGACTCTCGGGGTTCGGGTGGCGAGCGTCCCGTTTGGTCACAACCGCCAACACCTGATGGATAACTACAGTGTATTTTCGAGTTACCATTGCTCCCGCTATAATACCAATACCGGCAGGTTGAGCGAAAAGATGTTTGAGGACGTTTTTCAGAATATCCGGTCTTTTTTAAACAATTAGACTATGCAATCGTTGACTTTCCGCCGCTGTATTCACATATCGCAATAAATGTGATTAATAATAATGATCGATATTTTCGATCTGGGAGGGTTGGGGTTTGAGTACACTTAGTCTGGTAGAACATGGACCGCGGGCGCACGTCGCCTCGACCACATGGTCGGCCAGACTGGGCAGACAGGGCTATCACCAGCTGGAATATTTTTTCGCCCAGCTGAATTTTTACTATTTTTGGGAAAAACGCTGGTTCATCATTGCCATTGCGGTGGGCTTTTTTCTGCTCAGCATTCCGACCCCTGAAGGTTTGACCCGCGAAGGCATGATCATCCTGACAATGTCGATCATGGCAACCATCCTGTTTGTCACCGAACCAATTCCATTGCCGACCGTTGCCCTGCTGATTATCGTCGGTCAGGTGGTTTTGCTGGGCATTGAATCCAATGCGGTTGCCAGAAGTCTGATGACTGATTCGGTGCTGTTTATCATGGGATCGTTGATGCTGGCGGTGGCTTTGATCCATCAAAAACTTGACCAGCGGATTGCCTGGCTGATTGTTCGCATGACCGGCACCAAAACCTCACGCATCTGTTTTGGAATATCGGTTGTTTCAGGGATTCTTGCTTCTTTTATTGGCGAGCATACGGTTGCAGCGATGATGTTGCCGGTCGGTATTACCTTGATCACCTTGACCTCAAAAGACCGCAAACAAGTACGGAATCTGGCCGCGGTGATTTTATTTTCAATCAGCTATGGCGCTTCGGTTGCAGGCATCGGTACCCCTTCAGGTGGCGCGCGCAACGCGATCATGATCGGCTACTGGAAAGAGTTTTTCTACGACCCGTCCAACCCGGATTCATACCGCTTCCTCATCGATTATGTAAAATGGATGGCCTTTGCCTATCCGATGTTTTTAATCCAGCTGCCTCTGGTCACGTGGATATTGCTTTCCACATTCAAGCCCGAATATCACGATCTCACCAGACCGGTTGCAAAATTGCGGCGACAGGTGGAAATGCTTGGGCCGATGTCAATTTCAAACTACGTGGCAATTCTGCTGTTTTTCATGGTGCTGATTGGCTGGATATTCTTTTCCAGTGAACTTGGAATGGGCATTATCGCAATAATGGGTGCAGCGGCATTTCTGATTGCCGGCCAGGTCGAATGGGAAGAGGTCAATTCGGGCGTCAACTGGGGCGTGGTTCTGCTCTATGCGGCGGCCATTTCGCTCGGCGTTCAGATGAAGGATACGGGTGCTGCGCAATGGGTTGCTGAAGGGTTTATGGAGGCGCTGGCAACCGTCGGGGTTGAAACCGGGCTTGGTCTGTGGGCGGCAGTATCGGCGCTGACCACATTTGTCACCAACACCATGTCAAACGGCGCAGCGGTTGCAGTGCTTGGGCCAATTACCCTGAACATGGCAACCGTTGCCAATGAAAGCCCGATTGTCATTGGATTTATCACCTCGATTTCTTCGGCGTTTGCTTATCTCACCGTGGTCGGCACACCGGCAAGCACGATTGTTTATGCCGCCGGTTATCTTACTCCAAAAGATTTTCTCAAGGCCGGTTGGCGGATGGTTATTGTCTCAACCCTGCTGTTGATGCTTGTTGCCCAGTTCTATTGGCCGCTGCTGGGGGTTTAATATGAAAAAAGCCCCGATCAAAAGCATTGCCAAGCGCAACCGCGAACTGGAAGAACAATTAAAGCGGAGGCAAGCCCGCTTTCGAATCCTGGTCTGTATCAATGGCGAAGATTCTTCCTATGAGAGTGTTAATCTGGCGGCAAAACTCGGCCAGAACGAGAATTGCGATATTGTCTTGCTTTATGTGCGCCGGATCGATCAGGGACTGAATGCCGGTGGTTTGCAGGTGCGGGTTGCACGCAGAAACCTGCTCGAATGGGGGCTTGAACTGCCCGGTATCAAATATCTCAAACGCGGCTTTGATCTGTTGCTTGAGCAGAACTTTCTCGGCGATGGCTGGGTCGAGAACATTGGCCATACCGATGTGTTTGGCGATCCGCTGGGCGACAACAAAGTTGAATATCGCGGCAACAATGGCAAACGCATTGTGCTTAAACTCAAAACCGCACCTGACATTCCAAGCGGTATATTGCACCAGTATGAACTTGGCCCCTACAACATGATATTGATGGGGCCACACATACAATGGACCACCAACTGGCGGGCGCTGTTTATTCCAAACACTGTACAGAAAATTGCCAGTCTTGCCCCGGCTTCGGTAATGACCGTGCGCGGGCCATGCCAGGGTAAGGGTTTTTTGCTGTCGACCGATGGCAGCAAACATTCGATAATTGCCAAAAAGCAAGGGGCCGTGGTTGCCCACACACTGGGTGAACCGGTCAGAATTCTCGGCACCGCCGATGATGACAGTAATCTTAAAACCCTTGAAAAGAACATCGATCGTCTTTGCACCGATCTCAAGGCCGACGGCATTAAGGTCGACAATTGCAATGTTGTTGTTGGCGATCCGGTGCGCTCGACAATTGAGGCTGGCAACGCCTGCTCGGTAATCGTTGTGTCCGACAAACAGGCATCGCGATTGAGTCGCTTTTTTCAGGGCAGCATTGC
>JAJRTY010000164.1 GCA_024278055.1 Alphaproteobacteria bacterium
GGCCAGCAGTTCTTCCAGCATGATGGTGACTTTCACGCCATTTGGTGTGGCGAGCGAGTATAATTGTATTGGATGTTTGCCAACCGGCAACTCTTTGTCATGGGTTGGGCCGGCGGTCGGGCGGTTTATCTTCGCGAATGCGCCACCATTTTCCGATTCCCATTTCCAAATTTTTGGCGGTTCGTAAGAAGGCAAATCGTTCATGTGGAAGCTCCGGATGCTGGGATGGACGATCACCTTTATCCTAAAATTTGCCGATATGCACTGGATAAATTTAGTAGCGCTTCTGTACCTGGTCAAAGTTCCAAACTATCTGACCAGATGGCGATACATCATCGGCAGCGCACGGGTCAGATCGTTGGCGTGGAAGGCGATGGCATAGGCATTGCGTCCGAAAATATAGGGAAAATAACTCTGCGCCTTCTTGTCTATGGTGATGCCAAAGACTGCGGTCCCCTCGTGTCTCAACTCCTTAACCGCCATGGCTGTATCTTCGATGCCGTAGCGGCCCTCATAATGATCAAGGTCATTGGGTTTGCCATCGGTCAAAACCAGTAGCAGACGCTTGCTGCTCGCTGTCTTGGATAATTGCCCCCCGACATGGCGAATCGCAGCGCCGAGTCTTGTATAAAAGCCAGGCCGCAGGGCACCAATGCGTGAGAAAACCTGCGGTCCCAATGTTTCCTCGAAAGATTTTAATGTTGAGACAATCACCCGATCGCGCTTGAGAGATGAAAACGAGAATATTGCATTTTCATCACCGCTTGCGGCAAGACCGATTGCCAGTGCCAAAAGCGCCTCCCTGGAAATTTCGATAACCTGGCGCCCGTCAATCCAGCTTTCCGATGAACGCGACACGTCAATCAATACGCTCACCGATAAATCGCGCGCGGTTTCTCTGGTGTCGGTAAAAATGCGGTTGGAGCTGTTGCCATTGGCGAGGAAATCACAACGGCTGCGAATGACGGAATCCATGTCGATTTCGTTGCCGTCAATTTGCTGATATAATCTCGTTCGCCTTGGTCTGAGCGCCTCGAACTGACGTTTAACCGCCCGTATGCGGCGGCGGGCTTGTTTGTCCGGTTGCCAAGTTGATCCGTCTTCCAACTCGGGTGCGGGGCCTGCCAGAACCCGGCAATGGTTGTGGTGGTAAATTTTTTTGCGATAATCCCATTCACGATAAACGTGTTTTGCCGCAAGCCGCTCGTGCTCAACATCCTGCGGGGCAAGATCAAGGTCAAACTTCAGTTTGGTTGAAGCTTTGCGTGCGGTGTTGGCGAGGCCGAGTTCGTCGTGATCATCGGCAGCCTTTTTGGCGTTGTCCTCATCGTCGTCGTCAACCGAACGCGGGATATTCATCATCTCCGCCCATGACAGGATCGATTCAAACCGGTGAAGGATCAGCGAATTTTTATTGTCGATCTGGTCTGATTTCTGACGCTTGGCCTTGCGGCTGCGATTGTCGGAATCCTGACTGGAAGGCGACAGGGTGTTTTCTTGTGGTTCTTTGTTTTCCGGCTTCTGTGGCGCGACAACAACAACCTCCCCCCAAAGGGCAAATGGCATAAATGATTTATAGCCTGAGGGAGCCTTGAACCGGCTGATATCAAGGGTTGGATTGATAATTGCCTGCCAGATTTCCTGCGCCCGACCGGAGGGCAATGGCCCGCCCAACAAAGCCCTGATCGACTGTTCAATTGCCGCTTCATAGCCGGCTAACCGGCGATTTTGCCTTGTCGCAAGAAGGCGTGGAACAAGCCTGTCGTAGATTGATTTCATACCGGGCAAGCGTTGCATTACCCGTTGGCTGATTGATTGGACAAAACGAATAATTACAATGTCGTTTTGCAGCGGGTCAACCTTGACAGGCGGGCAATTATCACCAATTTCCGCAGCCCACGCGGTAAGCCATTTATAGATATCCTCGTTAAGCTGACGGTCGTCCAGAAGTTCAATTCTTTCCGGCAGGAACAGATGGTCTCCGTCAAACCGGGCCCGGCTGACGGCATTGGAGCCATGGCCGATTTTGGCCAAAAATTTCTTTCGGTAATCGACAGATTGACGGGTTATTGATTTGATTTCAATACCGGGTTTAGCCCCAAGACCACGAAAAAACACTTCCAGCCGCCGCTGTACTTGCTCCAGCGATACACCTGCCTCCGGAAAATGCTGTTCGTTGCCGACATCGCCAATAAGGCGGTGCCAGTAATTTCCAAACAGTTCTTCTGGTTCAAATAAACTGGCAAAGCCCGACATGACTTCCTATCCGTAGATGGCCTGTACAATGTCTTTCAGACCGGATTTCACATCAACATCATCACTCAGCGGTTCAATCATCGCAACTTCAATCGCCCGCTCGATTGCCATCCCGTCAGCAATCAGCGTTGCGCAATAAACCAGCAGGCGGGTTGAGACGCCTTCTTCGATATCCTGTCCCTTGAGCGCCCGCAATTTTTCGGCAAGACGCACCAGTTGGGCACAATCTTCTTGTTTCAAACCACTTTCATTAACAAGGATCGTGGTTTCCACATCGGCTTGCGGAAAATCAAAATCCAGGGCCAGAAACCGCTGCCTTGTGCTCGGCTTCAAGGATTTGAGGATATTCTGATAGCCGGGATTATAGGAAAC
>JAJRTY010000165.1 GCA_024278055.1 Alphaproteobacteria bacterium
CTTCAAGTGGGAGGCTGGACCGATGACCCGCATCAAACTCGTTAGGGCTGCTTCCTTCCGGACCTGACCCGGTTGGCGAGGGACACGTCCATAGCCAACCTCCCGAAACAGGTTATCAAACGACTGGCACAGAAAGGCAAGTGCAGAATTAAGAAAATATACTCCAGCAGAAACGAATTGATCAATCACACGACCGTGTCGCCATAATTTCCTGCTTGCTAACCTCGCGCCGCACCGTTTTGCATCAAGAGAAAATGAAAAAAGACTTTTACTTAATCCCTTTTTCGCAACGCCAAGGCATATTAGCGCCTGAAGCGCAATCTGCCCAGGTTTTGTACTTTATTCCTGTGCGATTATTGAAAAAATATATTTCACCAGTATTTTTTCCATTTATCTTAGGTTTTTTTAGCGTTAATGATTTTTTGACTTTAACAGGTGCCAATTTGGGACAGACGCGGGAGCGTTGTTGTTTTACAGCTTCAACCACTTCTGGTGAGACATCTTTATAGGGTAACCTCAGATTTGCATGACGTTTGAAAAGCGCCAGAGCCCGCCTGCTCTTTTTTCCCCATTGGCCATCAATTGCTCCGGGATCACACCCTACCCGGGACAACTCGACCTGCAATAGAACAGTCAGTTCTCGAGGAGACATGGTGTCAATGCTGGAAAAAGAAGGCGTCATGCCCCAGAAAAGCATTGCCAGACACACAACGATAAGCTGACTTATTCTGTTCATCCTGTGACTTGCTCCTTGCGATAATAGTGAGCCAGATACCCTGGATGGGTTTGTATTGTGGTGTAAGAATGGCACGGGCGGCGCTGCTGAACAAGCCCGAGGCAGGTGTCAGGCAGTTCGCTCACTTTTTGTTGTATTTTGCCGGTTGCCAGCAGGGGCCACTTCATGACAGGTTGATTCCTTCTGAATTTGACAGGCGATAGAACTCTCCCCCCATGCCATCAGCCAGTGAATTCCAATATTATAGCGGCAACCCGCTGGATCGAGCGCAGGTTGAGCGTCGTGATCCGGCATTAATGGCTGCATTTCTGGCTGATGCCAAAACTCGGGTTGCACTTTTTCAAGGTGAGCGACCGCTTATTGCCCTGAGTGATGCTGCAACACCCGGTGAAATAGGCTGGCTGGCCTTGAGTGATATCCGTGTGCAGCATATCGATCATTCTGCGTTTTACCTGTTGGGAAAAACTGCCGAGGGTCATGCTAGATTTGTCTGCGACATTCATCGCGAGGGTGAGGATTTTGAGGTTGAGGCCACAACATTCCACGACATTGGTAAATTCATCGACCTGCGCAGCGTTGGCCTGCAGGGCCTCGTGTCCAACCCGGAGTTGAGCATACTGGCGCAAGGCAAATCGATAACATCATGGCACCGCTCGCATCAGTTCTGTTCGACCTGCGGGGCACTATCGGAATCGGTGGAGGGCGGCATCAGACGCCATTGCCCGCGCTGTCATGCCAATCATTTCCCCCGCACCGATCCGGTTGTCATCATGCTGATTTACCATGGCGATGAATGTCTGCTTGGTCGCAGTGCCAACTATAAACAGGGGCAATATTCAACCCTTGCAGGTTTTGTTGACCAGGGCGAAACAATTGAAGAAGCAGTACGGCGCGAGATCAAAGAAGAAACCCGCATTGATGTGGGCGCTGTTTCCTACCACACCAGCCAGCCGTGGCCATTTCCCAGCACCTTGATGATTGGTTGTCATGGTGAGGCGTTAAACCATGAAATCCACATTGATGATCATGAAATTGAACATGCGCGCTGGTTCGCCCGCGATGAGGTTCGTTTAATGTTTAACAACACCCATCCTGACGGGCTGATTGTACCGCATAAATACGCCATCGCTCATCATCTCATCCGCCATTTTGTTGATGGTGGATAAGGATATCATCCACGCTGTTGGGTGCGGAACGGGTGGGCTTTGTAGATGCCGAGTACATTGAGTTCCGTGGTGTAAAATTCCAACTCCTCCAGCGCCAGTCTTACCGACCTGTTCGCCGGGTGGCCTTCGATATCGGCATAAAACTGGGTGGCGGTGAAGGCACCTTCCAACTGGTATGATTCCAGCTTGGTGACATTGACATTGTTGGTGGCAAACCCGCCCAGGGCTTTATAAAGGGCGGCGGGAACATTGCGCACTTTGAAAACAAAGCTGGTGACCACGTGTTCTTCTTCGGGTTCAGCATCGTCAGGCTCTTTCGACAGGATTAAAAACCGCGTCGTATTATGTTCTTCATCTTCGACATTTTCGCGCAACACCTTGAGACCATAAACCTCGGCAGCAAGTTTTGAGGCGATGGCTGCTTTGGTGGGATCATTTTGCTGTGAGACCATATTGGCAGCGGCAGCGGTATCGACGGAAACCACCGGCTCAAGGTCCAGTTCATTGATTATTTTACGGCAGGTGCCCAGGGCGACAATATGACTGTGAACGGTTTTGATGTCTTCTATGCTGGCATCTTTAAGGCCGAGCAACTGATGGTGCAGGGGCAGGAAGAACTCACCTTGAATATAGAGTCCCGCACCTGGCAGCATGTGGTGAATATCACCGACGCGACCGGCAACAGAATTTTCAATGGGGATCATGCCGATTTCGGCACGGCCATCGGCAATGGCATTTAAAGCCTGCTCAAAGGTGCGGCATGGCAATGGCTCC
>JAJRTY010000166.1 GCA_024278055.1 Alphaproteobacteria bacterium
AGCCTGTTCACACCCCTCATCCGACGCCTTCGGCCCTTCCTTCTCCCCTTGCGGGAGAAGGTGGCAGCGCAGCTGACGGATGAGGGGTGAGGCACCAGTCTTGATTTTCCTTCCCTATAAATGCTGCTGAGCTTCCATGGGTGTTCCATCTGAAAAACGTGAAAAGCGGAAGGGTTCGAGGTTAACGGCAGGTGCATCGCCGCACACCAGAGCCGCCATGACGTGGCCGGTTGCCGGGCCGATACCAAAGCCGTGACCGGAAAAACCGGTGGCCATATAAAAGCCGGGCAGGGCGTCTATATGATCGAGAACGGGCAAGACATCCGGGGTAACATCAATCATTCCCGCCCAGCTTTCTGCCAGTTTCAGTTTTCCGAAGGCAGGCGACAGGGCCTGTATCGCTTCCAGTGATTTGCGTACATGACGGGCATCCGGCTTTGGATCCAGCACCCGGGTTTTTTCAAACGGACTTGTCTCGTCCAATTGCCATGAACGCAAATGCGGCAACTCATCAAAAAAACGCCGGTCAAAATGAGGTCGCATGTGACCGCTGAAAACTTCCGATTTAACCAGTGGCCAGAAATCGGTTAAAAACCGGAAAGCATCCGGCACTATGGGGAAGGCATCAGAGCCTGCCGCGGTAAGTGTGTAGCCACCATCAAGGCGACGTCGAAACGCCCCTGTTTCAGTGAATACGCAATTTTGCGTTACCAGCGGTGCCGGCTGTGTCCGGCACACAGTGGCACGCACTTTAAGCTGTGGCAGGCGAATGCCGAGCGAGCGGCAGAACAGGTTGGACCATGCCCCGCCGGCCAAAACAACTGAAGATGTGTTAATTGGACCATTTTCGGTGATGACGGCTGAAATCTTCCCCGCTGTTGTCTCAATCCCCCTGACAGCACACTTGGTGAAGATTTGTGCGCCTGCTAATTGCGCCTGTTTAGCAAAGGCTGGAACAGCCAGGGCCGGTTCAGCCCGGCAGTCAGAGGCCGTTGTGATACCACCAATCATCGGCGATGAGTTTGAGCGCAGAATATTGCCGGCCGTGGTCGCCTCAATTACGTCACACTCAAAACCTTCTGGCCGCATATCGGCGGTGTCAGCAATCCATTTGGTATAGATGTCCAGTGTTTTTGCTTTGGCAGTGAGGTAGGTCACACCACATTGAGTGAAACCGATTTTTTCGGCACCAACAAGTGCTGCCATTTCTCGCCAAAGCCTTTGTGCATGAACGGCAAGGGGGACTTCTCGCGTATCTCTGCCCTGAACACGGATCCAGCCCCAGTTACGTGAAGATTGTTCACCGGCAATGTGGCCCTTTTCACATAAAACAACAGGTATGCCTCTCCTGGCCAGGTAGTAGGCAGTCATGACGCCGGCAATGCCGCCGCCAATCACTACGCAGTTTGTATGTGTAGGCATCTGGCCGGGACTGTTATTATTCATACAGGATTCTTTCCGGTTTTTGCGCCCATCCACGATTTTATGGCCACATTACCTGTGTCATAAACAACACAATCGCTACACAATTTCAATTGTGATATTTTTTGTCCACTTATTGCCGTATTGTTCAGATAGTGAATGTTTTTAATATGTTAGAGCCCCTAAACAGAGGTATTTGTTTACTGTTTTTGTTTATTTGTCTGGGCAGAGGAGATTTTGTTCAGAAATTCAAGCCCAGTCCTCTGGATTAGGGGGCATCTAGACCATAATATTCCGACGCAGATTTATCGCTTAGCCTCAGGAGCACAAAACTTTAATGGACGCATACACTTTCGACAAATCAAAATTGCCCAGCCGCCATGTAACCGTAGGTCCTGAACGCGCACCGCACAGAGCATTTTATTATGCCATGGGGTTGAGTGAAGAAGAGATTAATCAACCATTTGTTGGCGTTGTGTCGTGCTGGAATGAAGCGGCTCCGTGTAATATTGCATTGATGCGTCAGGCTCAATCGGTCAAAGTCGGGGTCAAGCAAGGTGCCGGTACCCCGCGTGAGTTCTGTACCATCACCGTGACTGATGGCATTGCCATGGGCCATCAGGGGATGAAGTCCTCTTTGGCTTCACGCGAAGCTATTGCCGATTCAATTGAATTGACCATGCGTGGCCACTGTTATGACGCAATGGTTGGGGTGGCGGGGTGTGATAAATCCCTGCCTGGCATCATGATGTCGATGTTGCGCCTCAATGTGCCATCGGTTTTTCTCTATGGTGGCTCCATTCTGCCAGGGAAATTCAAAGGCAAGGATGTGACCGTCGTCGATGTGTTTGAAGGTGTTGGCCAGCATTCGGCCGGCAATATGACCGATGAAGAACTTCATGAGCTTGAATGTGTAGCCTGTCCCAGTGCCGGGGCCTGTGGCGGCCAGTTTACTGCCAACACAATGGCCTGTGTGTCTGAGGCTATCGGCCTTGCCTTGCCCCTGTCCTCGGGTATGCCTGCTCCTTATGAAAGCCGCGATCAATATGCCGAAGCCAGTGGTGTTGCGGTAATGAACCTGGTTAAACTCGGCCTGCGTCCACGAGATATTGTAACGCGAAAGGCGCTGGAAAATGCCGCCACAGTGGTTGCCGCCACGGGGGGGGCAACCAACGCCGGACTGCATTTGCCTGCCATGGCCAGCGAAGCCGGTATCGATTTTGATCTGCGCGAAGTCTGCGAGATTTTCAAACGCACGCCTTATTTGGCTGATCTGAAGCCCGGCGGCAAATACGTTGCCAAAGATATGTATGAGGCGGGCGGCGTGCCCAATCTTCTCAAAACCCTGCTTGATGGCGGCTTTATTCATGGCGATTGCATGACTGTCACCGGGCGTACAATAGCCGAAAATCTTGAAGATGTGACCTTTGATACCAATCAGAAAGTTGTCTATCCGGTCTCCAATCCCCTGTCGCCAACCGGCGGTGTTGTCGGGCTTGAGGGCAACCTGGCAACAGAAGGAGCGATTGTTAAGGTCGCGGGAATGGACAGTCTGGTCTTTACCGGTCCAGCCCGCTGTTTTGATTGTGAAGAAGATGCTTTTGATGCCGTCAGTAACAATGGTTTCAATGAAGGCGACGTCATTGTCATCCGCTATGAAGGCCCCAAGGGGGGACCCGGCATGCGTGAAATGCTGTCGACAACCGCCGCTCTTTATGGCCTCGGAATGGGCGATAAGGTTGCTCTGATTACCGATGGGAGGTTTTCTGGAGCAACGCGTGGATTCTGTATCGGCCATGTGGGGCCGGAAGCCTTTGTTGGCGGCCCTATTGGCCTGTTAAAAGATGGCGATATTATCACTATTGATGCCGAAAACGGGGTTCTTTCTGTGGCTTTGAGTGATGAGGAACTGACTGAGAGACGTAAAGGCTGGACACCGCCAAAAACACAATATGCAACCGGTGCCTTGTGGAAATATGCCCAACTGGTCGGGCCTGCCAATAAAGGTGCCTTAACCCATCCCAGCGGGAAGGAAGAAGTTCTTTGCTATGCGGATATTTAGTTTTACCGCAACAGGTTTGAGTTTGCTGGTCGCCTCACTTTTGACGGCAACTATCAGCAATGCCGGGGATATCGCGGGCCATTCAGTCTCGCAAATTGTGCCCTCAGCATCGTTTGCGCCGGCCAATGTGGAAATTCCCCTGGAAAACCTGTCACCTGTCGTTCAAAATGCGCCGGACGTGCTGCCGGTTGAAGTGCTTGATCCTTTGTTGGTTCTTGAGGCGCTGCCAGAGAAAAAACAGGCAAAGGCGGCCTATAAGTTTGCCAGAAAGGCCTTTAAAGAAGGCAACCTTGAACGCTCAATCGAGTTTCTTAAATTTGCCGCCGACCGCGGTTATCTGCTGGCGCAATGGCGTTTGGCCAGAGCCTATCGGCTCGGTAAAGGGGTAAAGAAAAGCGATGTCAAAGCACTGAAATGGTTTCGCAAAGTGGCGGACAGCCACGATCCTGTATTTCGGCGAAATCGCAAAAAACTCAGGGCGACCGTTTCAGCTCTCGTCGCTATTGCCGATTATTTTCGCACCGGTGTCAAGGGAACGACCTATAAGAAAAATCTCGACCGCGCGCAGTCGCTCTATCGCTATGCGGCCACACGCTATGGTCATCCCGGGGCTCAATATGCACTTGGCGTTATGTATCTGAAGGGCGAGGGTCTGGAAAAAAGTCAACGCGTTGGTATGAAGTGGCTGATGCTGTCTTCGCGAAAAGGATTTGCCAGAGCCCAGGCCATGTTGGGAGATATTTATCTGTCTTTCAAGAACAGCCCGAAAAGCCGTCTCAAGGGGTTGATGTGGCATAGAATGGCGGAAAAAAGTGCCAAGGCAGAACGTGACAAGAAATTGCTGGCCCGTAGTGGCGGGATTTTTGCCACCGCCAGCGAATCAGAACGCGCACTTGCCGTAAGTATGGTCGCAAAAATGCAGGAAAATAACGCAACGTCCACCTCAGCGCGTCAGTAGTTGCTTCACAAGTCCAGTTCTATCCAGATTGGAACGTGATCGGATGCCTTTGGCCAGCCTCTGGTGAAACGATCAATACCCGCACGTTTTAATCTGTCGGCAGCTTGCGGTGACAGCAAATGGTGATCAATGCGAATACCATGGTCTTTAGGCCAGGCACCGGCCTGATAATCCCAGAAAGTGTATTGATGGGGTGCCTGTTCGCAGGCACGATAGGCGTCAGTCAGGCCAAGGTTTAACAGGCTGTGGTAGCGTTCCAGTGTTTCCGGGCGAAACAAGGCATCTTCACGCCAGCCTTCGGGATTATGCACATCATCATCATGGGGAATAACATTATAATCCCCGGCAATGACAAAAAACTCCTCCAGCTTCAGCATTTCACGTGCATGAGCGTGCAACCGCTTCATCCAGGCGAGCTTGTAGGGGTATTTTTCGCTTTCCACCGGATTTCCATTGGGTGCGTAAATCGACGCTATGGTAAGGGCGCCATTATCGGTTGAAAGCGTTGCTTGTAAAAACCGCGCCTGCTCATCACTGTCATCTCCCGGTAAGGTGGTAATCACATCCTCAAAAGGTTTCTTGGAGAGCATGGCCACACCATTGTAAGATTTCTGACCGTGGATGGCGACATTATAGCCAAGGTCCTCAAGAGCCTGGCGCGGAAAGGTTTCCTCAACCGTCTTGATTTCCTGCAGGCAGGCCACATCAGGACTGGTCTCCTTGAGCCATGTCACAACATTATCCAACCGCGCCCGGATTGAATTCACGTTCCACGTCGCAATTTTCATAAATAAATCAATTGGTTGAGTTTAAGAATTTAAAGGGAAAACGATGTGCCGCAGCCGCATGAGGCTGTGGCGTTGGGATTTTTGATCTGAAACGAAGCACCAATCAGATCATCGACAAAATCCACTTCCGAACCATCCATGTACAGAATAGACACTGTGTCAACTATCACTGTGATACCGTCTTTTTCAAATATCAAATCATCGTCTTTTTGGGCTTTTTCCAGGTCAAAACCATATTGAAACCCGGAACAGCCGCCACCGGAAACCGATATGCGCAGCACCTTGTTGGTCTCTTCTTTAGCGATGATCTGAGAAATTCTTTTCGCCGCGCGCTCAGAGATGGTTATCGAACCTGACATCAGAAATTACCTGTTCTTTTTTTGTGGCGGAAGTGTTTTAACATCTACATTGATATTTAGTGTTAAATGCCCGCTTGTCAAATCAATGACACTGAAAATTGAGCGTAACGAAAATTGTAAATATGACACAACACCTCTCCAGTGCCGTCAATCTCGCTGCCTGTGCCGCCCGCGTAGATCTGGCGACACGGTTTCATGAGGAAGAAGAAAGCATAACGCGCACCCCGTTTCAGCGCGATCGCGACCGCATTATTCACAGCGCCGCATTCAGACGGCTGCAATATAAAACGCAAGTATTCATCTATCACGAAGGTGATCATTTCAGAACCCGATTAACCCACTCGCTTGAAGTCGCCCAGGTGGCTAAATCGATTGCCCGGGCGTTGCATCTCAACGAAGACCTGGTCGAGGCCCTGTCTCTGGCGCATGATCTCGGTCACACGCCGTTCGGCCACGCTGGAGAAGTGGCACTGGATCAATGTATGTCGAAATTCGGCGGCTTTGATCATAATGCCCAGTCGCTCAAGATTGTCACCGGTCTGGAAAAAAGATATGCCGAATTTGATGGTCTTAATCTTACCAAAGACACCCTCGAAGGGCTGGTTAAACACAATGGCCCCTTGCTGGACGCAAAAGGAAATTACATCGGGGCAGGGGACAGGTTGCCGCACGCGCTTGCCCAGTTTCTAAACCGGTATGATCTTGATCTTGTCCGCCCGCCCTCGCTGGAAGCCCAGGTTGCCAACCTTTCCGATGACATAGCCTACAACGCCCATGATATTGATGACGGTCTGCGCGCCAACCTGATCACCATTGATAATTTACGCGATCTGGAATTGACCGGTGGCCTGATTAAAGCGGTAGAGGATAAATATCCAGGTCTCGAACGCCCCCGGCTGATCCATGAAACCCTGCGGCGGGTGATTACGACAATGATTTATGATGTCCTGACCCAGTCTCAAATCAATGATGACAAAACAATCATATCCTTTTCGCCTGAAATGCAACGACAGGAGCGTGAACTCAAACAGTTTCTTAATGCGCATATTTATCGACATGAGCTTGTTTTGGTGAAAATGAGTCGGGCAAAAAAATGGTTGGGAGACCTGTTTGCCTATTATCTCGAGACGCCAGCTGCATTGCCCGAAGACTGGCAGATTAATGCTGACAACAAAGAAAAAGCAGCCATGGCCCGTCAGGTCTGTGACTTTATCGCCGGGATGACAGACCGCTTTGCTATGGATGAATATCGACGAGTATTTGACCTGACGCCAATTTTTCGTTAATCCCGCCATATCCGGTAAAAATTCTGGACCGCCAAGCCGGTTAATTGTTACAATATAGAAATTTAGGAGCATTTGCTCAGTGAATATCTTTGCTGAATTCGAAGCCCGCATACGCACGGCTATTTCTGAAGTTCAAAAAACCGGCGCTTTGCCGCAAGACATTGATCTGTCTAAAATTACCACCGAGCCGCCGCGCGATGAAAATCACGGCGATGTCTCCACCAATGTTGCCATGGTTCTGGCCAAGCCCGCCGGCAAGAGCCCAATGGAAATCGCGCAAAAAATTGGCGATGTTCTGGGAAAGGCTGATGATGTCCTTGGGGTAAATATAGACGGGCCGGGGTTTATCAATATCAAGCTCGCCGATGTGTTCTGGCACAAGGTTGTACGTGCTGCCTTGTCAACAAGATCAGAATTCGGCACCAGCAAGATCGGTAATGGTGAAAAAATAAATGTTGAATATGTCTCGGTAAACCCGACCGGACCGCTTCATGTGGGCCATTGCCGTGGAGCAATATTCGGTGATGCCCTGGCCAATCTGCTGGCATATTCCGGCTTTGATGTGGTGCGTGAATATTATTTCAATGATGCCGGAGCCCAGATTGATGCGCTCGCACGATCCATCCATTGGCGCATACGTGAAGCCCTGGGCGAAGAACTGGGAGAAATGCCTGAAGGTCTCTATCCCGGTGAATACCTCAAACCGCTGGCTGAAAATCTCGCCGCCAAACACGGCGCGGAATTAACTTCAATGGCCGAAAAAGAGTGGTTGCCGGTTCTCAGGGCCGCCGGTGTTGCCGCTATGATGGCTTTAATCAAAGATGACCTTGCCATGTTGGGAATTCACCACGATGTGTTTTTCTCTGAACTGTCTCTCCATGGCGGTGAAATTAAAAAGACCATTGAGGACTTGAACGCTAAGGGCCTGATTTATGACGGGTTTTTACCACCGCCAAAAGGCCGCACACCGGAAGACTGGAAGGCGCGCGAACAGACCTTGTTCCGGGCAAAAGACTTCGGCGATGATATCGACCGGCCTTTGATGAAGTCAAATGGTGATTACACATACTTTGCCGCCGATGTGGCTTATTTTAAAAACAAGTTCGATCGCGGTTTTTCCCAGATGATCTATGTGCTGGGTGCGGATCATTCCGGCTACATTAAACGTCTGCAAGCCATCGCCAAGGCCATTTCCGGCAATAAGGCTGAAGCCATTGTGCGCATTTGTCAGATGGTCAAGCTGTTTCGCGATGGCGTACCGGTAAAAATGTCAAAGCGCGCCGGAAATTTCATTACCATGCGTGAAGTGGTCGAGGAAGTTGGCTCTGATTCTGTCCGCTTTATGATGCTGTACCGTAAAAATGACGCACCTCTGGACTTTGATTTTGTTAAGGTTACCGAGCAATCCCGGGACAATCCGGTGTTTTATGTGCAATATGCTCATGCAAGAATATGTTCAGTAATGCGCGGAGCTTCAGAAAATATTCAGGAATCACAATTATCAAGTAAAGTATTGAGTGGAGCTTCTCTGGAACTGCTTAATGATGATAGTGAACGGCAACTTATGAGAAAAATTGCTTCTTTTCCGAGAATAATCGAAAGTGCGGCTCGTGCGCACGAGCCACACCGGTTGGCTTTTTATCTCTATGAAGTTGCAAGCACTTTTCATTCGTTGTGGAATAAAGGCAAAGAGTTGCCGCATTTAAGGTTTATAGACAGGGAAAATTACGATACCACCATAGCCAGACTTGCGCTCATAACAGCAACTGCGAATGTTATTGAGCGCGGCCTGACAATTCTGGGTGTCGAAGCAACTGAAGAAATGCGCTAGGAAAAGTTATTGACCGAAGATCGTAACCCTCCAAGACCACCTCTGGGTTCGCGAAGTAATATCGCCGGACCCGATGATGGTGATCATGCTGCCCATCCGGTTGAAAAGCCGGATTCAGGTCTGGATGTGCGCAAGCTGCTTGGCCTTGGCCGGCTTGCCCCCGAACCTGCGCCGCCTGCAAACCCGCAACCAACACCCGAAACCACAATTCCTCAAGCCCGTGAGAGAGCCCCGGTTGAAGGCTCACCTGCGCCACAAAGAGCCGCGCCGTCATTTGTGCGCCCGCCATCGTCTCCCTTGCCACGTCCACCTTCTGTCACACCGCGCGCACCCGCTTCGATGCCGCGCCCGCCATCGTCACCACAAAGTGCTCCAGCGCCAACCCCGCCTGCGGCACCACGCGCACCTGCACCAATGCCACGGGCTCCATCACCGACCCCGCCTGCGGCACCACGTGCGCCTGCACCCGCGCCACGCATGAGCACAGGAGAACCGCCAAGTGCGCCTGAGCCATCACAGCGTTCGTTGCGTGCAGCGTTTGGTGTCTTTGACACAAAACCTGCAAGAGAAGAACCAGCGCCGGAACTTTCCATTGATCCACCGGCCCGGCCGCCATCACAGCCGGGTGCCAACCGTGCGCCCGACAGTGTTCACCGCCCTATACCTCCGATAGCTGATCCTGCCGAGTTTTTCAGTTTACGCCCATCAGTTGATCCTTTGTCGGCCACGCCCCCCCCGGGGAGCGCAAATCCGGCTGAAGAGGGTGTGGCTCCACCAGCGTTGAATACCACGCCTCCGGCTTCCTATCCAGCGCCCCCGGCGCCCAGTGCGACCACCAATTCCAGATTGGAAGAGCTTGCTTCATTGTCGGAAAAATCGCTGGAAGATTATAATACTTTTGATGATTTTGAAGATACAAAACCAGACAGCTCTAAACGTACCCCGATAATTATTCTGGCTTCTTTACTCGGCGTTGGTATTTTGGCTGGTGGCGTAATTTATGCTTATCGTCAGGGTGTGCAGGAGAGCGGCCCGACTACATTGCCGGTTATTGTGGCCGAGACAAAAGCTATCAAGGAAGAGCCTGTCAATCCCGGTGGTGTTAAAATTCCCAACCAGAACAAGTTGATTTATGACCGGATTCTGGGGGAAGAGACTGATATTGCGGAACGACTTGTCTCGCGTGAAGAAAAAGTTGTTGCTTTTTCTCAACAACCGGCAACCACCAATATAAGCAAGTCCTCGCCTTCGGGACAAACACAAGGGGCACAAGGTGGCAACGCTTCCTCCACGGCTGGAGTGCGAACCAATCCCGTTGCCGGAAGCTCAGGCGTTGCTGAAGATGAATTAGCCAAAAAGCTCGCCGAAACATTGCCCAAACCCCAATCTCCACCGAAGAGTCTGCTAAATGGCAACGGCACAACAACCGAGACTTTGGATTTACCATTAAGTGCTCAAGGGCAGGCTACTGCTCCCCGTGGGGGGATTGTTAGTCTGGAGACGGAAACAGTGACGCCACCAAGTGTCCCTGCGGCACCCGGGTCATCATCTGAAAGTCTGGCGATAGCCAAACTGGTCGAAGATTCAATTGGCGCGACGTCTCAACCGGTGGTTAAAACCAAAGTGCCGCCAGTGCTGCCTCGGCGTAAACCGGCGGCGCTGGCATCAGCGCCAACCAGGACAGTCAGTGCAGCGCCACAGGCAATAACAGCACCTGCAACCGCTGCACGTTCGACATCTGGAAATTTTGTTGTACAGATTGCCGCCTTCCGCTCCCGCGAAGAAGCACTGTCACGCTTTGCCACACTTTAACGCCGCCATGGCAGTTTGCTTGGGCCTTATACGTCTTTTGTCCAGCGTGCTGACCTAGGTGATCGCGGCATCTATTATCGACTGCGCCTTGGGCCGATTGAGAATAAGAACAAGGCGTCAGCCCTGTGCCGGTCCCTGCTGTCTGCTGGTGAAAAGGATTGTCTGGTTCGACCCCGTTAGATCATGACCGTATCTGCACTAATTATCGGATGTAGTGGTCAGGAACTGACACCGCAGGAGATTGAATTCCTGCATGAATATGATCCGTGGGGCCTCATATTATTTCAGAGAAATTGCCAAAACCCTGAGCAGGTCAGGGCCTTGGTATCATCCTTTCGTGACATTGCCGGACGCTGTGATGCGCCGGTTTTGATTGATCAGGAAGGTGGCCGCGTACAGCGCATGGGCCCGCCCCACTGGCGCAAGTATCCAGCCGCGCGTGTATTTGGTGATCTGTATAAAAATAACCGCGATAACGCCAGGCAGGCGACATACCTGATTACGAGATTGCTGGCGGAAGACCTGCAAACTCTGGGCATAAATGTTGATTGTCTGCCTGTCGTTGATGTGCCTCATCGCGATGCTGACAACATTATCGGTGATCGCGCTTACAGTAATGAGCCGGAAATCGTAGCTGAACTCGCTCATCTCGCTGCCACAGCACTGCTGGATGGTGGTGTTTTGCCGGTAATCAAGCACATTCCAGGTCACGGGCGTGCCACGGTAGACAGTCATATCGAACTTCCACGGGTCAAAACCGATGCGGCAAAACTGTGTGAAGTTGATTTTGCCTCCTTTGTCCAGTTGTCAAAATTACCGTTGGCCATGACGGCTCATGTTGTCTATGAGGCGTTTGATGACAAAAACCCAGCCACATTGTCCCCGACCGTCATTGAGGACGTAATACGCGGGCAGATAGGCTTCGGGGGCTTGATTATGAGTGATGATCTGTCGATGAAAGCCTTGAGTGGCCCGCTTGAACACCTTACCCGCTCGGCTGTTACCGCTGGATGTGATGTGGTTCTGCATTGTAATGGTGATATAGCGGAGATGAGATCAATTGCTGCAAATGTCCCCCGGTTGGCAGGAAATTCTCTGGCCAGGGCCAAAGCTGCACTGAAGTGTTTGAATTACCCACAGGATTATGACCGCGACCACGCTCTGTTCCTGCATTCCCGGTCTATCCAAAATAGCCTATAGTGCCAAATCCCGTTAGGATAAGGGCAACTGATTCGCGCTGGAAGGTAGTCATGACAACACCGGAAGATAATCAAGCAGCAACCGATGCTCCGGCGAGGGCAGGCATGCCGGATGATTTTGATGACGTGGTGCCGTTTGATCAGCGCGATGAAAAAGCAGCCCTTGTTATTGATCTCGATGGTTTTGAAGGACCGCTGGATCTTTTGCTGAACCTTGCCCGCAGCCAAAAAGTGGATTTGACCAAAATTTCAATTCTGGCCCTGGCCGAACAATATCTGGTTTTCATCAATAACGCCCGCAAGCTCCGATTGGAACTGGCGGCGGATTATCTGGTTATGGCCGCCTGGCTGGCCTATCTCAAATCAAAACTCCTGTTGCCGGAACCGGAAGAAGAAGCAGGCGCCAGCGGTGAGGAACTTGCTGCCATGCTGGCATTCCGGTTAAAACGACTTGAGGCCATGCGCGAGGCCGCCGCCAACCTCATGGCGCGTAATTGCCTTGGACGCGACGTCTTTGCGCGCGGTGAACCGGAAGGTATACGGGTAATTACCACCCGTGAGTACAGCGATAATCTTTATGACCTTCTGACAGCCTACGCCACCCGGGTGCAGCGATCGGCGGTAACTGAGATTAAGTTTAAACGCCTGCCGGTATGGTCGATCAAACAGGCTCGGCAATGTCTTGAAAGCCTTCTCGGTGAGATGGATGACTGGGGCACGATTGATGCATTTCTGGTGGAGTATCTGTCAACGGAAGAAACCCGCAGCTCAGTCATGGCCAGCAGCTTCAGCGCCACCTTGGAGCTGGTGCGTGAAGGGGCGTTGGAACTGAAGCAAACCAGACCATTTGCCCCGCTTTATATGCGTAAACGCAAGGTGGCATGATTTTGCCGGTTGGCAATGTTGAGTAGTATTATTTGAAAGTTGGACTGAAATTGTGGAAAAATCGCTAAAAACAGAGGTCAGACAAACTCAATTTGACGATATGAACACTGTGGCCGTGTTGCATAGTGTGGCACCTGATGTGGCCCAGCATCGGCGCATTCTCGAAGCCCTGCTGTTTGCTGCCGCAGAGCCGCTGGATGAAGAAAGCCTGCGCTCCCGATTGCCGCAGGACGCGGATATTTCGGCTCTTTTGGACATCCTTGCCGAAGATTATTCCAGCCGCGGTGTACATTTGGTCAAGGTTGCCGGCAAATGGGCCTTTCGTACGGCAGAAGACTTAAGGTTCTTAATGCAGCGCGAGGCGATTGAGCAAAAAAAGCTTTCCAAAGCCGCCCTCGAAACACTGTCCATCATAGCCTATCATCAACCCGCCACCCGCGCCGAAATTGAAGCCGTGCGCGGTGTCAGCATTTCGCGTGGAACGCTGGATGTTCTGCTCGAGATGGGGTGGATCAGATTGCGCGGGCGCCGGCGCTCACCCGGTCGGCCCGTTACCTATGGCACCACTGAACATTTCCTCAATCACTTTGGTCTCGATACCATTGGCGAGTTGCCGGGTTTGGCTGAATTGAAAGGGGCGGGGCTTTTGGACGGCAATCTGCCGCCGGATTTTGAGATGCCCTCACCAAACGATGATGAACTTGGTCCCGACGAAGACCCCCTGGATGACGAGGATTATTATTCATCACAACCACTTGTCGAACTTGACGAAGACTAAAAAATCGACCACACCACGGCTGTGATGTTTGCGTTTTTAAACATGTTTTTGATTGATGGTTGAAATGGTCGATACGGTTACAACTGCCGCTGCAACAAGCTGGGGTGAGCGGGGCACTGCTGCGGCAACCTTCGCTGCGCGGGTTCAATTCAAGAATATCTGCCACAGCTACGGCAATGTACAGACATTGAAAGACGTGTCGTTTGATCTCAATCCGGGAGAAATCGTCTGTCTGCTGGGACCATCGGGGTGTGGTAAATCAACCTTGTTGCGAATAGCCGCCGGCCTTGAGCGGCAATCCAGTGGCCAGATTTTCATGAACAACCAGGAAGTCGCCGGACCCGATAATTTTCTTGCCCCGGAAAAGCGCGGTATTGGACTGGTGTTTCAGGATTTTGCCTTGTTCCCGCATAAATCTATCCTCGAAAATGTGACTTTTGGCCTCACCAGTCTGGGCAAGTCTCAATCTATCGTTGCTGCAAAAGCAGCACTTAAACGTGTGGGAATGTCACAATATGAACACGCCTATCCCCATGTTTTATCAGGCGGCGAACAGCAGCGTGTAGCCCTGGCCCGCGCCATTGCGCCACGCCCTCTTGTGTTGCTGATGGATGAGCCGTTCTCGGGACTGGATCAGCGTCTGCGCGACAATGTGCGCGATGAAACGCTCGCGGTTTTGAAGGAAACCAGTGCCTGCAGTCTGCTGGTAACCCATGATCCCCAGGAGGCCATGCGCATGGCAGATCGCATTATTTTGATGCGCGAGGGTAATCTGGTTCAGGTGGGCACGCCAAAGGAGCTTTATGCCAACCCCGTTGACATTGAAACGGCCAGGTTTTTCTGTGATTTCAATGAACTGGAGGGAGTTGTAAACGCCGGACACATACAAACCGCAGTAGGTACGGTAAATACTCCTGAACTGGCAACAGGCACAAAAATGAATATTCTGGTACGGCCTCAGGGGTTGACAATTTCAACCACTGACGAAGGACTGGATGGACGGATCGGCAACGTAAGATTTTTGGGCGAGTGCAGTTTGATTGATATTCACCTGGCTGATCTTGAAAATCCTGTGCAGGCCCGAATACCAGGAGAAATTGAGGAAAAACAGGGAGATATGATAAAAATCCTGGTTGACCCTGCACAAATTTTTGCTTTTCCCCGTAAAGATAGCTAGATAAGGCATATATTGATTAGCACTTGAGCTGGTTGCAGGTTATAGAACTGACAATATTTACCCCGTTGGTAATTAACAGTGGGGAATGATTGCGGCGAGGCTGTAATTTTGCCATACTGGCGAAAATTAGTGCCGCAGATTGCGTAATTGAGTGGAGAGTATAGAAAATGGCACCAAGTTGGATACAAATTTTAATCGTTGCGGTATTGCTCGTCCTGTTGTTTGGACGTGGTAAAATTTCAGGCTTGATGGCTGATGTTGCCAAAGGCATCAAAAGCTTCAAAAAAGGCATGGCTGATGATGTCGATGAGACTGAAGAAGCGGCAAGTGATACCGTAAAGACAATTGAACATGACGCTGATGAAACTGTCGCATCGGTCAAGAGAACATCAAAAGCCAAAAGCTGAGCCATCAGGCCCGGCTTGTTCTAGACGTTGGTCCGCAATGTTGACCAACAGACCGCGAGCGAAAAATGTTTGACATCGGTGGCTTGGAACTTCTCATTCTGGGAGTGGTTGCGATTATAGTGGTGGGTCCAAAAGACCTGCCCGGCTTGCTGCGCCGTATTGGTAAAATGGTTGCAAAGGCCCGCAGTATGGCTGGCGAGTTCAAAGGCCATTTCGACGATATTGCCGATCAGGAAGAGTTCAAGGAAATTCGTAAAGGTCTTGAATCGGTAAAAGACATGTCGCCGAGCGGGCAGATTAAGAACGCATTGTCTCCGTTTGAAGAAGCCGGAAGCAGCATTAAAGAGTCTATCGGCGGTATGGATGAGCCATTGCCACCGCTAGAGCCGCCCCAGAAAAAGACAAAAAAGGCAACAAAGAAGAAAGCTGCCCCAAAGGCAAGTAAAGCTAAAGCAAGCCCTGCCAAGGCAAAAAAAGCAGCTAAAAAACCGGTAAAAAAAGCCTCGGCAAAAAAGCCGGTTAAAAAAGCTGCCACCAAAAAACCGGCTAAAGCGGCAGCAAAGGCAAGTGCATGACTTCGACAACCCCCGAAGACGAAATTGATGCCAGCCGCGCACCTTTGATTGAGCATTTAACCGAATTACGCTCACGTCTGATCAAGGCTATGATCGTATTTATCATAGCCTTTGGTGTTTGTTTTTATTTTGCCAATGAAATATTCAATTTCCTCTTGTATCCCTATGAGCGCGCTGTTGGCCCCGATGGAAATTCTCAACTGATTTTTACCGCCCCGCAGGAATTCCTGTTCACCCAGCTCAAGCTCGGACTGTTTGGCGCGCTGGCAATCTCCTTCCCCGTTATTGCCGGTCAGCTTTATATGTTTGTCGCTCCAGGATTGTATAAAAACGAGCGTGCGGCCTTTCTGCCATTTCTGGCCGCTACACCCATATTATTTATTCTTGGCGGATCGATTGTTTATTTCATCGTCATGCCTCTGGCGATGTCATTCTTCCTGGGCATGGAACAGACCGGTGGCGAAGGCCAGATGGCGATAACACTTTTGCCCCGGGTCAGTGAATACCTCAGCTTGATCATGACACTGATTTTCGCTTTTGGTCTGGTTTTTCAGTTGCCGGTAGTCTTGACGCTTCTGGCCAAAGCCCGGCTGGTGACACCGCAGGGACTGAGGGACAAGCGCAAGTACGCAATTGTTGCGACATTTGCCGCCGCCGCATTTTTGACACCACCAGACCCCATCAGCCAGATAGGTCTTGCGATCCCGACGTTGCTTTTATATGAACTCTCCATTCTCTCTGTCGCCTACGTTGCCAAAAAACAGGCCGAACGTGACGCCGAAGACGGTCTTCTTGATGATGACGACGATGAAGATGATGACGACGATGAAGAATGGGATAAGTAGTATAGTTTTCTTCTCCCAATCAGTGTAACTCTTAAAATCAAACCTCAACACTTGTCTGGACCGGGACATGTTCGATATTAAATGGATCCGAGAAAACGCATCAACCTTTGATGATGGCTTGGTATTGCGCTGGCTTGCGCCAATGTCTGCTATGGTTCTGGAAAAAGATACCGCCCGACGCGATCATGTAGCCAGACTTCAGGATGCCCAAAACCGACGCAATGCTGCATCGCGGGAAATTGGTGCGGCCAAAGCCTCAGGG
>JAJRTY010000167.1 GCA_024278055.1 Alphaproteobacteria bacterium
CAGGTCGAAAGATGCTTCAACAAACTCAAATGCTCCAGAAGGTTGGCAACCCGCTACGACAAAACAGCGGCAAGCTACCTCGGGTTCATTCATATCGTATCAACACGATTATGGTTCAGGAGTTTGTCAACATGACCTAGGCTTAATTTACCTGTAGAAGGCCCGACTTAATCTGACACCAAGTCTTTTTTGTCCGTCATCGAGTAAAATGGGACAAACCGTAGCTTGAACCAAGAGAGCATTTTGCTCACCAGGTTAAAAATATCATGCGGCAGTCTTGCGGTGTTGACAAAAAGCCTAATTCCTAGAATCTCCGCAAAAACCCCGGGTCCCCCACAAACCCAAGGTCTAAAACTGTGGTCTGCATTCACACTAAGCCATTGATTTTAAATGGTGGGCGATACAGGGCTCGAACCTGTGACCCGCTGATTAAGAGTACTTTTGCCTTAACCCTATCCAACACTTCGCACCACGTAAGCCTTTGCTTTTCTTCGCAAATAAGGTAAGTAAACCCCCTGGAACCCTCCCCATCCCTTAGTGACAACGGTTCGGAGACGGTTCTCAACACACAGGAGGACGGTTCGGAATGGCAGTCAGAAGACTTACACAGAGGCTCATAGACGCCCAGAGATACACCGGCAAGACCGAGTTCATGAGGGACGAGAAGACCCCTGGGCTAATCCTGGCCATAAACAAGCACACCATGTCCTGGAAGGTACAGGCCGACCTGTGGCAGCGCAAGCGACTGGTCAAGACCGTGCGCCACACCATGGGCACAACGCAGGAGCTCACCCTGGACGAGGCACGCGCCCGCGCGCAGGAGGTCCTCGCCCAGATACGGCGTGGCATCGACCCCAACGCGCCCGGTGCACCACTGGACCCCGGCGCGGTGGTAAACTGGACGGTGGGCCAGCTGTGGGACGCCTACGAGGCGGAGTTGGTCCGTCGCAACCGCTCATTCCGCACCATACGAGACTTCCGTGCGAACCTGAACCGGCACCTGAGCGACTGGCGAGAGAAGCGGCTGCATGAGATAACCAATGAGATGTGCATTGACCGCTTCAACCTGCTCACCGACAACGTTGGCCCGGTGGCTGCGAACCATGTAATCGGAGCGCTGCGCACGGCTTGGAACCGCTCGGCGGCGGGCCGCTCCAACCACACCGACCCCGTGCCCCTGCAACCCAACCCAACCGCTGCAATAGTGAAGAACACAGTCACGGCACGCACCCAGGTTGTGCTACCGGATGAGCTGCCCGATTGGTGGCGCATGACAGAGGCACTGCCCAACCCACTGCGCCGGTGCATGCACCGCCTTGGGCTTCTGTCCGGCCTGCGCCCCGGCAACCTCATGGCTCTGGAGCGGGAGTGGCTGGACCTACCGGCACAGGCCATACACCTGCCCGCGCGCGTGATGAAGCGCCGTGAGAGTTTTGACCTGCCGCTGTCCGGGGCGATGGCTGGGCTTCTGGAGGAGGCACTGCAAATCGGCGACATACTATATAGTGGCTCGCCGTGGCTGTTTCCCACCCGTGCCACTGGCGGTGGGGTCGTCGCAACCAGTGTTGCGCGCGAGAGGACAATGCCCGGCTGGACCGGCCACCCGCTGCGCCGCACACACAAGACGATGGCCCTGGTCGCGGGTGTGAGTGACTTCAAGTCGGCGCTGCTGCTGCACCACAAGGTCGGCACAATGTCGGATGTCTATACCTCGCCCGCCGCGATGCACGACGACCTGGTCGCCCAACAAGAGCGCGTGTCCGCGCACATCCTTGAGATGGCCGAAGTCAAGGCTCTCAGGTAATAAACACCCGCGCGCTTTTTGGCTTGCCAAGCGTGCGAGGGCGGGCTAAGAGGATATTTGTGCACTCGGGCGATCCCCAAGTGCAAGGCCGACAAGGCAGCCTGGACGACCCCCGCGACGTCGGGTCCCGGACGCCCCTTCAACCGGCTCCCGTCGAAGGCCCACACTCTCTTTATATATACAAGCCCGTGGCAAGGCATCAACCACGCACCCGCCGGGGAGCGCAGTTGGAGGTTTGTCATGAAAGACGATCTACTTCCCCACGACATCGCCCACGCCGAGCTCATCGCCGCGCGGGTGGCTGTACTTCTTCAGGAACAAGTTCCTGTGGTCCCAGAATATCTTGATGCCTATGAGGCCGCCGTGTTTCTTGGCGTGACCACAAAGACCCTTGAGGCCCGCCGCTTCAAGGGGACCGGTCCACGCTACACCAAGCACGGTGCACGCATGGTGCGCTATAATGTCAATGACCTTCGGGCTTGGATGGAGGCGGGACATGTTGCATCTTGAGCAAGAGGAAGCCCCCGTTGCCGGAGGGGCAAGCGGGGGTTCCAAATCTAATTCCACGACAGAACCAATGCCTCCCCTATACGCCCCCTGGCACCACGACGATATCAAATTCGGTTTCGACGGATATGTCTGCGGACTGCCAGTCGCCGCGCGCAGCGCACGTGAATACGCGCGCGACGTGATGGAGCTGGACGCCATGCACGCGGGGTGCGATTGGGCGGGCATACTCTGTGCCCGTGCAAATGCCAGCCGTGCCGAGCTGGAGTGCCGCCTTCCAATGGACGCCGACGCCCGTGTAAGGGCCATGGCGCTGGAGGGACTGACATGAGTATCAAGATTGACACAGACGCCGCCGTTGAGTTTCTTCACCTTATACACCCGGAAGGCCCGTGGACGGTGACATGCTTCCCCGATGGTGCCAAGGCCAGAGGCATCTGCGCTGAGCCGGGCCAGGAGGAGGCCGTGGTCAAGTTCCTCGAGACCAACGCCGAACTCAATATATATATGGCGCTCGCCCGCACAACCGGGCAGCCCACCACCACCCCGCTCAAATCCCAGGTCACTGGTGGAGAGTGGGCCTGGGCCGACTTCGACCCGCCCAAGGGGGACGACCCCGAGCAATTCCGTGACCAACAGCGCGCAGCGCTCAACCACTACAAGTTTCCACCCAGCGTGATCGTGGACAGCGGGCGCGGCCTCTGGGCATTCTGGCGACTTGAGGAGATGGCCGACGCCGACGCCCTGGAGCAGATCAACAAGGGCCTCGCCGAGGCCCTAGGCGCGGACCACGGATGGAACCGGAACAAGGTTGGGCGGCTGCCCGGCACCCGGAACACAAAGACCGGGCGCGTCGCCACTGTTCTGCGTGTCATAGAGAATAGTATATACTCAATGCAGGGCCTTCCCCGCGCCGGTGCCAAGTGCCAAACCAAGGCGGCGAAGCCCACCGCCGACGCGGCCCCGAGCCGGATCGGCGAGCTGGACGAGCTTGACAAGTACGACGTGCCCAACCGGGTGAAGTTGATCATCTCCCATGGCGGGTGCGCGAATGGGCAGAAGATCGGAGACAACTCACGGTCGGCCTGGGTGTTCGACGCGGTGTGCAACCTTGTGCGCTGCAAGGTGCCGGATGATATTATCCTGGGCATCCTGCTGGACCCAGATTGGACCATCTCGGAGAGTGTCCTGGAGATCGGATCGGGCGCAGAGAAATATGCCCGCCGCCAGATTGAGAAGGCTCATGACATAGTTGGCCAAGACACCGTGGCCAAAGACCCCTCTGCGCTTCTGACCACCCTCAACAGAGACCATGCCGTGCTGCTGCGGGAGGCCGCCAAGACGCGCGTGCTCTCGTGGGGAAGCAGTGAGTTGTACAGCGACCGCAAGGTGCCGGTGTTGCAATCGTTCGAGGACTTCCGCAACTGCTACATGAACCAGCTCGTCACGATCGTCAAGTCCGATGGCAAGCGCACCCATATCCCCCTGGGCAGGTGGTGGTTGGAGCATCCCCGCCGCCGTCAGTACGAGGCACTGGTGTTTCGTCCGGGCGAGCCCGAGGAGCTTGGCAACTACCTGAACATGTGGCGTGGCTTTGCCCTGGACCCCGTGCCGGGCGACTGGTCGCTGCTTAGGTCGCACCTGAATGATATTGTTGCTGACAAGGACACAAAGAGCGCATTATACATCCTACGTTGGTTTGCCTGGGCGGTCCAGAACCCCGACAAGCCCGCCGAGGTGGCGCTGGTATTTCGGGGTGGACGGGGCACCGGAAAGGGTACCCTGGCACGTGCCATAAAGCGCATTCACGGCCAACATGGCCTCCAGGTGACATCGCCCATGCAATTGACAGGGCGGTTCAATGCCCACCTGCGCGACACCTGTCTTCTGTTTGCCGATGAGGCCATCGCCCCCGGCGACCGTGCTGCCGAAAGTGTACTTAAAGGTCTTATCACCGAGCCAGAGCTGACAATCGAGGGCAAGGGCGTAAACACCATCCAGGCCCGGAACCACCTACACATTATAATGGCCTCCAACGATGCGTGGGTTATTCCGGCGGGCATCGACGAGCGGCGCTTCGCCGTGTTTGAGACAAGCACCAGCCGCGTGGGCGACGCGGGTTACTTCAAGGCTGTCAATGACGAGATGGCGGCAGGCGGTCTGGCCGCCATGCTGCATGACTTGCTGGCCATGGATCTGGGCAGTTGGCACCCTCGCCACAACGTCCCCTCTACGGTTGCACTGCGGCAGCAGCAGGACCTCTCCCTGAGCCCGGCCGATATGGCTATACACAATATGCTGTGTGAGGGCGAGGTGCCCTGCGAGCACATTATGGACAGCCGGGGCGTCTTCATTCCAACTGGGCTTCTGGCCGAGGCGAAGCGCCTGGATGAGCATCAGGTCCGGGCTCTGGGGATTGCCCTGCGGGCTGTTGCTGGGTCTGGGGTGAAAAGTGAGAGGCATTCTGTCGGTGAGGGTCATTCGCGCAGACAATATAGAGGCTTCTGGGTGCCTCCGCTGGAATTGGCTCGCCGAAATTGGCAGCACCACCTTGAGCGTGAAGTCACCTGGCCGGAAGATGTTACCACCTGGGCGGGGCCAGCCCAGCAGACGCGGGAGGATAATGATGAAATGCCCTTTTAAGTCGCGTTATGAGCCCATCCCGACTGGTGTTCCGGCTGGTGAAAATCAATGCAATAACAAGTGGTTAGCCAAATCCCAGTCGGATGGGCCGGATAAACCGGGGTTTCCACTCGCAAGGGCCAGAGCACAGGAGCCCAGGAAGAAGAGCCATGCCGGAGCTAACAGTTTATTATACGACTTAAGAGACTTAAGAGACTTATTAATAGTAAGTAGTTGTAATATAAGGGAAATTCATAAGTCGGATAACAAGTCGGATAGTGAACCGGAAATGCAATTCCGACTTACCGGTGGCCCCCTTCTTATTGGGCATGTAGCGCAGCGACCACTGCCCGCCCGATTTTTAAAAAAGAGACGACCCCCAGGGGAGCGTGCAGTGGAGCACGCGCTCCCTGTCAGTCAACAGCGTGGGTGTGGCTACCCCACGTCTAGTCCCCGAAGATCGCCGCCGATTATACTCCTTGTCGGTGGTCTTCGGGGCACCCTGGTACAGACCGTCGGACTATCAATCCGCGAGCCTGCACACATCTACCCCTGGGCATTCCAGCAATCTGCAAATACCAACCCGCGCGCGGACCGTTGCGCGGACCGTTAGGAGACGAATATGGCCAATATGAAACGCACCAAGCGCAACGCCGCCGCCAGGGACCTCATGGTCGTGGAGGGCACGGGCCTGAGCAGCGCACCAACGCAACTTACCGGGGCAGGTATAGAGCGCGTCGAGGCACTGGCCCGAACAGGCCTGCGCCAGGTTAGCATAGCCGCCCTTCTGGGCATTGGTGAGGATGCCTGGGACGCCGCCAACAGGCACCAATCCGAGGTCGCCGCCGCCTTCCAGCGTGGCCGGGCTGGCCTGGAGGAGGAACTCGCCGGACTGCTTGTCGCGCAGGCTCGCAAGGGCAACATCGCCGCCACCATATTCAGCCTCAAGAACGTGGCCAACTGGTCCGACGGCGGCATACGGGGCGAGGCCGCACCATCGCTGCAAGTCAACATCAACATACCACCGTCCATGAGCAAGGCCGAGTTCCAGAAGATCACCCAAGTCAAGAGGAGCACCGACCGATGAGCGTAGCATCCAGCCAGATCGTCAGGCCGACCCACTTCCAGGAGGCAGTGCTCCGGTTCCGGTCGCACACCAACATTCTAAACGCGGGAGGTCGCGGGTCGGGCAAGAGCTTCTCAATGATGCTCGACTGCCTTGACCACCTGCACGTCCTTGGGCCCATCGCCCGCCCCTTGGTTCTGCGAGAGCAGTGGGCGGCGCTCACCGAGCTGCAGTCCGAGCTGCTGGAGATGTGCCGGGCCGCCTTCGGCGAGGCCAAGCGCAACAAGGCCGAGGGCACGATCACCCTGCCAACGGGCGGTGTCATCACCTTCTCAAACGTCAGCGACGAGGACAGCTACGCCAAGCACCAGGGCAAGAGCTACACGGCGCTCTACCCCGACGAGCTGGGCAACTACCCACCCCAGGCCATCGCCTTTGTCAACCGGATCAGGTCCAACCTGCGCGTGCCACCGGGCATGCGCCCCCACATCCACGCCACCGCCAACCCCCATGGCCGGGCGCACTCAATCCTTCTCAAGGACTACATCGGCAAGTCGCCCCCCTGGGCACCATTCGAGGACCCGTCCGGCGAGCTGTGGATTTGGACGACCTCGACGCTGGACGACAACCCCCACATCGACCGCCCCAGCTACCGCCGCCAACTGGTTGCCAGCTGTGGCAGCGACGAGGCCCTGGCCAGGGCGTGGCTGGACGGCGACTGGTCTGTCCTGGGCGGGAGCATGTTCGCGCCACCCTTTGACCCGGCGGTCCACATCATCAAGACACCACCCCACGCCGAGTACCTGCACCGCGTCGGCGGCGACTGGGGCACGGCCAGCCCGGCCACGGCCATCCTCCTGGGGCGGCTGCGGGCCGACGTGGGGCGGATGCGCTTTGGCTCCATAGTCGCCCTGGACGAGGTTGACACGGCAGACCCCAACGACCTCTCCCTGGGCAACGGCGCGCCACCGCAGGCCCTGGCCGAGATGATCCGGGAGATGTGCAGCCGCAATGGTGTCGCCCATCCCAACGTTGTCATGGACGACGCGCGCGGTCTTACCGGCGACACTGTCATCAACCTGTTCCGCGAGAACGGTCTCGGCGCACACAAGCCCATCAGGAAGGACCGCGTGG
The DNA here is from genome assembly GCA_024278055.1 of Alphaproteobacteria bacterium. Lineage (GTDB taxonomy): Bacteria > Pseudomonadota > Alphaproteobacteria > Rhizobiales > JAJFHR01 > JAJFHR01. Next base: position 7,134 of record JAJRTY010000167.1, read on the forward strand.
GCCAGTGGAACCTCATGAGACAATTGCTGTCCAACGCCGTGACCGGCGACGGTCCGGGTCTCTACATAACTGACAGGTGCCCCCACCTTCTTGAGACCCTGCCCGAGGCCCCACGGGGCACTCTCAGGGCAGAGGACCTGGACCCCAAGTGGAACCGCGACCACTGGGTCGACGCCCTGGCCTACGGCATCGTCGACCTATGGGCCCGCCAATGCAGCTCAGGAACCCACAGCGGAATGTACTAACCAACCTATAAGGAACATATCATGAACATCAAGAAGTCCCCTCTGGACGCCGCGCTCGGCCACCGCTCCACCCGGCCCAAGTTCGCCACCCCGGACGCCATTGCCAAGAGCCGTCGCGGCATCACCGTCCCGCCGGACTATCACCCCGCCGTGATACGTGGCGACGGGCCTGCCTCGGCCCGTGCCAGGGTGGCCCTGGGCGCGGTGCACAACTCCTGGTCCAACATCGCCGCCGCCGCCGCCGACAAGTCCGTGGACAATGCACGCCTGGCCAGGGCGGCCAACAACTCCATGGGGTCCGCGCTGAAGACATGCGACGACTGCACGGAGACCATACAGGCCCAGATCACCCACTTCGAGAAACTCCTGGCTGAGAGGGTGCAACCCAAGATGAGCCCTGAGCTGGCGGTGGAGATACGTGGCCACCTCCAACGCCTGGGGAGGGGGAGTATATCCAAGGTCCGCAAGGCCGTGGAGGAGGATGTGCGCGTCGCGTCGGCGGTGCTGTCGGGACCCGCCCTTCTCTCTGGGCTTGATGAGCGCCAGTTGGACATGGTGAGGTTGACCGCCCACCAGTCCCACGCGCCCAGGGAGGCGGCCCAGCTTCGCGAGGCCCAGGAGGTCCTGGCCAAGGTGAACACCGCCGGTGCCCGCCTGGCCGCCGACATTGGCAAGCGCCTGAAGGTCTGGTCGGACCAGCCCAGCGCGGCACTCTCCAAGCTAGAGGGAGGGGATGAGTCATGACCGAGCACTATGTAGCGACCAGCTTCTGCGAGCGCGCCGCGCGGCGTGCGCGGGAGCTGCTGCATCTTGGCGACCAGCTCACGGAGCCCGAGTTGGAGGACATTCGGGGCTGCATCCTGGCAATAGAGCAGACCCGTGAGCGCGTGCCCACCACCAACCCCGGCTTCCACGAGGCCGCGCTGATGCGCCTTGTGCAGGCCTACACAAGGGAGCAGAGACAATGACAGATATACCCGCCGACATTCTTCAACCGACACTGTACAACCTGCGCCATCGGACAAGTGGCCGCCGGGTGCGCAGCGCTCTGGCAGACCTCGTGGCTGGTCCCGCAGACCTGACCACGCCACTGCGAATGCCCGCAGGCGCGCTGCTGGCCCTCAGCCACACTGTTGGGCTCGTCGCCGGTGCCACCATCGCCTCCCTGGGCAATGGTGCCAGCTTCTCGACCCCCACCCTGGCCGCCGACACGGTGTACAAGGGAGTGTGGGCCGAGGCCGGGCAGGATGTGACTGTGGCGGGTGTGCCGATTGGCACCCTGAGCCTGTACTACATCGACCCCCTGAGCGGAGACCGCCGCCTCATTGGGACACTGACCGTTGCCTAGGAGGTCAAACCTGCACCGCCGATGGGACTGGCTGGTGAGCGATTGCCCACCGACAGGGGCCGCGCTCATCGCCGACCATGACCCAGACGACCCCATCCGTGGCCGCCTGATGGCGGCAGGGACACTGCGCATGATTGCCAAGGCGGGCGGCCCCCACCTTCGCCTCGATCCCCCCACCGGCGAGTTGGTGCCCTATGCCCAGCCTCCGCCACCACGCCCACCTGCCTGGAGACAGGTCGACCCGTTGCCGTCTCGCCCGTGCCTGCGCTGCAGGGCGGACTTCCCCAGCTCTGGGCCCGGCCACCGGCTCTGCGACAAGTGCCGCGCATATGCCCAGAGTGTCAGCCCCTTCACGCCCGACTGTTAACCATATCCTTAAATAGGCTTTACAGCCCCGCCCCCTTGGGTAGTGTGTCGTCATCCTTCTCAGCGCGCGATCTTGCGCGAGTTAGAAACTAAGAAGGAGAATTACTATGACCGAACTTCAGCCAGTTAGGTATGTTACTGCCCACCACCGAGGACGGGGCAGGTACATATTCACCACTGTTACTAAGTGCGTCTACCCTGATGAAGATGGCTACTTGCATGAACTTGACGTCTCCCGTCTCACGCCGCGTGCACTGGCAGCGTTTCACAGAGATCCAAAGAAGAAGGAAATGATGGCCTGGATGTGGATGTGGACCCCACAGGAAGATGGGCCAGTTATTCAGCTACGGCTTGGTGGAGGACAGGCCACATAGCAGATATGTCAAGAACCCCCGCCGGGCAACTGGCGGGGGTCATGTTAGCCACATCTTTCTATTGGCTTTACAGCCCCACTCTATTGAAATTGATTTTCCCCGTACTTCACCAATATGATATGCTCAATTCAAAACGAATGGTCAGTATAGCCCTTTGTGCAAATGTATTATCAACTATTGGATATATCGCAATGACATTGAATTTAGAGATAGACAGACTGAATAAAAAAGTTGGAAATTTAGAGAGTGAATTGCAATTTAAGGATGATGAAATTACTCGTCTAATCGAGGAGCTTTCTGAACTGCACGCCAGCAAAATCAAAGACGATGAGATTGATGAAACATCGTTTATGACCCCCAAAGAGGCGGCAGCAAGGCTTTCCTTAAGGTTAGAAGAAGGCGATGCGTTGGATAAACAAGTTTATGTGAAAGAGGGGACAATTATAGTTGATGTTGAATACGAATATGAAATTGATTTCAAAGATTGTAGAGACTATCGACAAATTTTGCGATGGGTTTTGCAACTGAGCGATAAAACTTGGATAACCGCTCCCGTCTTGGAGCGGTTTATACTAACGGCTCTTGATGAGAGTAATTTAAAACACCCTGCAGCTTAATGTGCAGAAGGTAGCACATATTTGTGCAAAAGATCGCGCGGGGCTACAATAGTGGCCACAACGGTTCGCAACAACGGTCCTCCAGTCCCCTAAGACACGGTTCGCATCCCGTAACCTCTTGTTTTTATTGGTGGGCGATACAGGGCTCGAACCTGTGACCCGCTGATTAAGAGTCAGCTGCTCTACCAACTGAGCTAATCGCCCTCACCTCCTGTGTATTAACCACAGGAGGCTAGTCAGGTTCAAGAGGCAATCAATGAAGCAGGTTTGGTTTTTTCGCGTTTTACCAGCAGCTTGTTGAGCGCACTGACGTAGGCGCGGACGGATGCCACCAGCGTATCGGTGTGGGCCCCGCGCCCGGTCACCAGCTTGCCCTCTTCTTCCAGCCGCACACTTACTTCTGCCTGGGCATCGGTGCCCGCTGTTACTGCATGGACCTGGTAAAGCTCCAGGGTTGCAGTGTGCTCAAACAAGGTCTTGATCGCATTGAACGAGGCATCAACCGGGCCATCTCCTGTTGCAGTGGTTTCGCCTGTTTCACCATCTATTTCCAGGCTGAGCGTGGCTTGCGACGGCCCGTCTGAACCGGCAATCACCCGCAAAGACAAAAACCGGATGCGCTCGTTTGATGAGGCCAGCCCGTCATCAACCAGAGCGATAATATCATCATCATAAATGTGCTTTTTCTTGTCCCCCAGCTCCTTGAAACGCTGGAAAGCATCCTGAAAGGCATTATCTCCGAGGTCATAGCCCAGATTTTTCAGCTTATCGGCAAAGGCTGCGCGGCCTGAATGTTTCCCCATCACCAGGGATGTTTCTTTAAGGCCAACACTTTCCGGTGTCATGATTTCATAGGTTTCAGCATTTTTCAACATGCCGTCCTGATGAATACCGCTTTCATGGGCAAAGGCGTTCTTGCCGACAATCGCCTTGTTGTACTGCACCGGAAAAGCTGCCACTGCCGCCACCAGCTTGGATGCACGCGTCAGGTACTCGGGGTTCACGTTGGTGGCAAACGGCAATATGTCGGCGCGTGTGTTGATCGCCATAACAACTTCTTCCAGTGCTGCATTACCGGCACGCTCCCCCAGACCGTTAATGGTACACTCGATCTGGCGCGCTCCGGCCATGGCCCCGGCAAGAGAATTTGCTACCGCCATGCCCAGATCATTGTGGCAATGGGTGGAAAAGATGATGCTGTCAGCACCGGGCACACGTTCCCGCAGCATTTCCAGAAGCGCTATATATTCCGCTGGCATGGTGTAGCCCACCGTGTCGGGTATATTGATTGTTGTCGCCCCGGACCTGATCGCGGCTTCGACGCAACGGCACAGGAAATCATGTTCCGTGCGTGTGCCATCTTCCGCTGACCATTCAACATTATCGGTATATTTGCGCGCTCGCGTAACGCTGGAGACAACCTTTTCCAGAACCTGTTCAGGCTCCATCTGCAATTTGTATTTCATGTGCAACGGAGAGGTGGCGAGGAAGGTATGAATACGCGATTGCTTTGCGTCTACCAGAGCGTTTGCAGCACGGTCGATATCATTGTTGGAGGCCCGCGCTAACCCGCAGACCACAGAGTTTTTAACAATTTTGGAAATTTCCGTTACCGCTTCAAAATCACCATTGGAGGCAATGGGAAACCCGGCTTCAATAATATCCACACCCATCTCATCGAGAAGGCTTGCCACTTTCAGTTTTTCTTCCAATGTCATCGATGCGCCGGGAGACTGCTCACCGTCACGCAAAGTTGTGTCTAAAATCAACACGCGATCTTTTTCTGCACTGGTTGGAGTTTCAATTTTCTGATTATTTTTATTCGTCATTGTCCTGATCCTATATGGAACCGCTGTTTAGGCGGATAGCTGTACTTATAATTTTGCTAAAACTTCCCCTAAACACGTGCTCTCAATATTGGAGCAGCCACTGCCTAGGGGCTGATAAGGAGTAGGAGATCAATCTGCAGGACTGAAATAGGCGCATCATTCAACGAAAGCCCTGCGCGCACATCTGCGGATTGGCAGGCATACGCTGCAATCGGCTGTTCTATGATAGTGCGCGTGGTCATGTTTTAAAACTACTCAAAACGCCGTTAGGGATGGCTCATAATAGCGCAGGTTTGAAATTTTGTAAATTCTGCTGTTTAATTATTAATCTTAACTTAACTCTGCTCGATTGATTTAACAAAACCAATCAAATTTCACCAACAATTCGAACCAAAATCGAGCACAATGTTGCCGTATTTGGCAGGTTAACCTGTGGTACTTACTTCGTGATCCGATCAATCAAAAAGCTTTATCTAGCATTCAGGAGAAAACAATTATGTTAAAACGACTTATTTTGGCAGGCGTAGCATCTGTCTTTATCATCACAACCGCACAAGCTGGCAGTTGTCCTTTGCAAATGGCCAAAATTGATGCGGCTCTTCCTTCCAAAATGGACGGGTTAAGTGCCAGTAATCTTGCCAAAGTCAAAGCCCTCCGCGCCAAAGGCGAAGCCAAGCACAAGGCCGGTGATCACGGTGCCTCTGTTGCCGCATTGAACAAGGCAATAAAAATTATGGGTCTTTACTAGGCCTTTATCATCACCGGCTGTGCATTTGTTTTGGTAGAATACACAGCCGGTGACTGAAATATTTTTTATATTTCAATTCAGCAATCAGTTCTTTTCCTTATCAACCAGCGCGCCAGCTGAAATCCATGGCATCATAGCACGCAGACGTGTCCCCACTTCTTCAATCGGATGGGCATCATTAACCCGGCGCGTGGCCTTGAATTTGGGCTGGCCAGCCTTGCATTCGCGTATCCATTCAGAGGTAAAGGCACCGGTCTGGATGTCTTTGAGAATGCGCCGCATTTCGGCTCTGGTCTCGTCTGTCACCAAACGCGGGCCCGAAGCATATTCGCCAAATTCAGCCGTGTTGGAAATTGAGTAATTCATGTTGGCAATACCACCTTCATAAATCAGGTCCACGATAAGTTTAACTTCATGCAGGCACTCGAAATAAGCCATTTCGGGCGCATAGCCCGCTTCAACCAGAGTTTCGAACCCGGCGCGAATCAATTCCACCAGACCGCCACACAGGACCGCTTGCTCACCAAACAGATCGGTTTCGCATTCTTCCTTGAAAGTGGTCTCGATAATGCCTGAACGCCCGCCGCCGATGGCTGAAGCATACGCCACCGCAATATCCTGGGCGTTGCCCGAGGCATCCTGATCAATCGCCACCAGACACGGCACTCCACCGCCTTTTTGATATTCACCGCGCACCGTATGACCCGGTCCCTTGGGTGCAATCATAATAACATCGATAGCGGAAGGCGCTTCAATTAGCTTGAAATGGATGCTCAGGCCATGGGCAAAAGCGATTGCTGCACCTGGCTTGATGTTGGGTGCAATGTGATCTGTCCAGATTTCCGCCTGCAATTCATCGGGCGCAGCCATCATCATAACATCGGCCCATTTTGCAGCGTCCGCCACATTCATCACCTTGAGGCCAGCTGCTTCAGCCTTTTGAGCGCTGGCGGAGCCATCGCGTAAAGCTACCACAATGTCTTTTACGCCACTGTCTTTGAGGTTTAAAGCATGGGCATGGCCTTGCGAGCCAAAACCGACAACACAAATCTTCTTGGCTTTGATGAGATTTAGATCTGCATCGGTATCATAATAAACGCGCATTCCTGGATCCTTTTTAATGAGTGACTTAAATTCGAATTTTGTCTGCAAGATTAAGTGGCTTCTTTGCCGCGCATAATCGAGGCTACCCCGGTGCGTGCGACTTCGACCAGTCCCAGCGGTACCATAAGTTCAATGAACTGGGCAATTTTGTTACTTCTACCCGTAATTTCAAAAACAAAATGCTCGACCGTTGCATCAATAACCGTTGCCCTGAAAGCTTCGGCCAGACGCAAGGCTTCGACCCGGTTATCGCCCCTGCCCGCAACCTTTACCAACGCCAGTTCACGCTCCAGCGGTGGCCCCATGACAGTCAGGTCAATAACACTGCGCACCGGCACCAGACGCCCCAACTGGCTTTTTATCTGCTCAATAATGCGCGGCGTACCCGTGGTCACCACAGTGATGCGCGACAGATGTTTCTGGTGTTCAGTTTCAGACACCGTAAGACTGTCAATATTATATCCGCGACCGGAAAAAAGTCCTACCACACGGGCGAGAACTCCGGGCTCATTGTCAACCAGAACGGAAAGTGTGTGGCTTTCGATTTCTTGAGAGTGCAGCATAATTAAACCAGAACCTTGCCTTTTTCGGAAACACTGCCTTCAACATCGTCAGGCCCCATCAACATTTCATTGTGTGCAGCACCTGACGGTATCATCGGAAAACAGTTTTCATTCTTCTCGACCAGACAATCGAAAATCACCGGCCGGTCGATCGAAATCATCTCCTCAATGGCGTCATCAAGTTCATCCGGTTTTTCGGCGCGAATACCAACACCGCCAAAAGCTTCAGCAAGTTTGACAAAATCCGGGAGAGCCTCGGAATAACTTTCAGAATAGCGCCCGCCATGCAGCAATTCCTGCCACTGACGGATCATACCCATATAGCGGTTGTTCAAAATAAAAACCTTGATCGGCAGACGATATTGTATCGCCGTTGATATCTCCTGAATATTCATCATCACCGAAGCCTCCCCGGCGATATCTATCACCAGCGACTTGGGATGTGCCAGTTGAATACCCACAGCGGCGGGCAGGCCATAGCCCATAGTCCCCAGACCACCCGATGTCATCCAGCGGTTGGGTTCTTCAAAGTGATAATGCTGAGCCGCCCACATTTGATGTTGACCAACTTCGGTCGAAATATATGTGTCTTTGTCTTTGGTCAATTCATACAACCGCTCAATTGCATACTGCGGCATGATGATATCTTTGCCCTGGACATACTTCAGGCAGTCACGCGCCCGCCACTCATCAATCTGATCTTTCCATTTGCTCAGCGCAGTTTCGTCAATCCTGGCGGATTTTGCTTTCCAGATACGGATCATTTCTTCAAGAACAAAGGCACAATCCCCAACTATCGGTATATCGACGATAATGTTCTTGTTGATTGACGAGGGGTCAATATCAATGTGAATTTTCTTCGAATCCGGCGAAAACGCATCAATCCTGCCGGTAATTCTGTCATCAAAACGCGCACCGATATTAATCATGACATCACAATCATGCATGGCATGGTTGGCTTCAAAAGTGCCGTGCATACCAAGCATGCCCAGCCACTCCTTGCCCGATGCGGGATATGCTCCCAGTCCCATTAATGTCGAAGTGATCGGAATACCGGAAATCTTGACAAACTGGCGCAGCAGCTTGGAGGCGACCGGTCCCGAATTAATAATGCCGCCGCCGGTATAAAGCAGCGGACGCTTGGCCTTTGAAATCAGTTCAACAGCCTGTCGGATTGCCTGTTGATCACCCTTTTTCTGCGGGCGATAGGTTTTATGACCTGAATTGTCAGGAGCGGAATATTCAGCGGTGGCAAACTGCACATTTTTGGGAATATCAATGACCACGGGACCAGGCCGCCCGTTGGTTGCCACATAAAAAGCCTCATGCATGCTTGCAGCAAGCTTTTCCGGGTCTTTGATAAGGTAATTGTGTTTGGTGCAGGGGCGCGTAATGCCGACAACATCAGCTTCCTGAAAAGCATCACTGCCAATCAGATGCGCCGGCACCTGTCCGGTGATGCAAATGATGGGAATTGAGTCCAAAAGAGCATCAGTAAGGCCGGTAACCGCATTGGTTGCACCGGGACCGGAGGTTACCAGAACCACGCCGGGCTTACCGGTGGAGCGCGCATAGCCTTCGGCAGCGTGGACCGCACCTTGTTCATGGCGCACAAGAATATGGCGCAACTTATTTTGCTGAAAAAGCGCATCATAAATCGGCAGCACTGCACCACCGGGATATCCGAAAATCACTTCCACACCCTGGTCGACCAGAGCCTTGATGATGATTTGCGCGCCTGTCATTTCCTGTGCCATTCTCAACTCCCCGGCATCGACAAAATAGTATTAAATCTCAATGTGTTACCCTTAACGCCTGACACAGAATGCCTGGAATTGCGGACAGATGTACTTTAATGGAAAATTTCAACAAAATTCTGTAACGTATTGCACACCATACACTGGGCGCGAACATTATCCCGTCATGACGCAGCGGTCAACAGTGAGTTTTAAATAAATGACAAAATTTTCTTATAATTTTTTTCCATTTGTTGCTCATTTACTTGTTTCCACGCAATCATATTACGTTTTATCCAGGTCAGTTGTCTTTTTGCGTATCGGCGGGTCTCCGTTTTGGTTTTTTCGATGGCATATTCCAACGCAACATCGCCCTTAAGGAATTAACTGAGCTGGGGCACGCCCAATGCCTTCATCGCCGGCAATCTCGGATCAAGCTTTAGAGCCAGCAAATCCCTGACTTCATCGAGACCACCCCTCTCAATCATTGTGTCCAGTCTGCGCTCACATCGACGATACACCTCCTGACGGTCTACCGATACCACCAGTCGAACAATATCATTCCCCGCCAGCAGCGGTGTTGAACGATCGCGGGCATGCCATTGGCTTAAAGATACACCCGTAGCCTCTATCACCTCCAGAGCGCGGACAATGCGCTGACTGTCGTTGGGTTTCAATCGTTCCGCCATGTCACTATCCAGCGTTTTCAATGCATCATAAAGCGCTCCAACACCTTGTGTTGCCAGTTTTTCACGCCATTTCTCGCGCACCTCCACCGCTATATCAGGTACCGGACTTAACCCCTTTTCCAGCGCATAAAAATATAGACCGGTACCGCCGACAATGATTGGCGTGCGCCCCTGGCTCCACACTGTCTCCAGCGCTGCCGCCACGTCCTCCACCCACATGCCGGTCGAATAGGCTTGTGCTGCCGACACGGAGCCATAAAGATAATGCGGCACCAACGCCTCATCATCCTCACCTGGCCGCGCTGACAATATGCGCAATTGACGATAGACCTGCATCGAATCCGCATTAATGATGGCACCATTACACGCCAGCGCCAGTTTTAAGGCTGCAGAAGACTTGCCGCTGGCAGTCGGGCCTGCAATAAGGATGGCGCGTGGACTTCCGGCACTCATTTGATCAACTCAAATCCCTTAAAAATCAGTTTTTTCATGACATATATTCTCACTCTCATCGCCAATCCTGAAAATCCGGTTCTCACCGCCGCAATTGCAGCTGAGGTTTCCTCAATCGTTGGCAGCGATCAAAAACCGCTGTGGCTGGCACCGGACTTAGCCTGTGACATTGTGGTTCGCGAAACCCAGCCTTTCGATGCAAACGTGACCTTGAGGCTCGCTCAACAGGCCTTGGGTGATAGCGCTATAGATGCTGCAATACAACCTTGCGCCCATCGCCGCAAACGTCTTTTGATCGCGGATATGGATTCAACCATCATCGGCCAGGAATGTATTGATGAACTGGGAGCCTCTTTCGGCCTTAAATCACAAATAGCTGAGATCACCACCAGAGCAATGAATGGCGAATTCCCTTTCGAAGACAGCCTCTTGCGACGTGTCAAACTACTCAAAGGATTGCCGCAAAAGGCTTTGGCAGAAGTTTTTGACAACCGCATCACCCTCACCCCCGGGGCCAAAGAACTTATCGCCACTATGCGTGCCAATGATGCTTATTGCGCCCTGATTTCAGGCGGGTTTACTTACTTTACGCAACGCATTGCTAAAATGACCGGATTTGATTTCAATGATGCAAATACGCTTCTGTTCGAAGACGGCATACTCAGCGGTGAAGTCACCCGGCCGATACTGGGTCGCGAATCAAAACTCACAGCCCTCAGGAAAATCAGGACTGAACGCAAACTTCTAAAAGAAGACGTGATCGCCGTTGGCGACGGCGCCAATGATCTTGCCATGATTGCCGAAGCAGGTATCGGTGTCGCTTTTAACGCCAAAGCACACGTGGCCAAAATGGCCGATGTAACCATCAAACACGGCGACCTCACCGCCCTGCTCTATCTTCAGGGGTACAAGAGTTGTGAGATTGTCAGGGAATAAAAAAGGTCGGCTGAATTTTCAGCCGACCTTTGTTCTTCAAGTTCCGATTGCGTGAATTCAACGCATTCAGTTACTTAGAAATTTTCACAGCAACAAAGCGCAGATCACCCTTGCCGTTTACCACCAGCAACAGTGCGGATTTACGTCCGAGTTTCTGCAATTCCTTAACTCTTTTCTCAACGTCCTCAGGGCTTTTTACAATTTCCTGACCAACTTCAGAAATAACATCGCCGGCCTTGATGCCTTTTTCCGCAGCAACGCTTGCCGGATCAACTTCAACGATCACCACACCGGCAATTTTCTTGCCGATCTTGTACTTCTTGCGCAGATCATCGTTCAAGGACGACAGAGAAAGACCAAGGTCGTCAATCCGCTTAGTGCCATCATCAGCATCCGTTGGCGAAGTCAACGATGTCTTTTTGACTTTCTCGTCAAGACGGGCAATTTTAATGCGCAGGGTTTTTTCAACCCCTTTGCGCAAAACAACCACGTCAACCTGTTTGCCAACCGGTGTATCGGCGACAATACGCGGCAGATCACGCATCTTGGTCACCGGCACATCATTGAACTTTGTGATAATATCACCGGCCTTCATACCACCGGCATAAGCCGGGCCTTTGGGGTTCACGTTGGCAATAAGCGCTCCCATTTTCTTTTCCATGCCCAGGCTCTCGGCAATCTCATCAGTAACCGATTGAATGCGCACACCGAGCCAGCCCCGGCGGGTCTCGCCAAACTCACGCAGCTGGGCAATAACCGGAGCAATGGTTGCGGCAGGAACAGCAAAGCCGATGCCGATAGAACCACCCGATGGTGAAATAATAGCCGTATTAATACCGATAACCTTGCCTTCCATATTAAACAGCGGACCGCCGGAGTTACCTTTGTTGATAGAAGCATCGGTTTGAATGAAGTTATCATAGGGACCGGAGCTGATATCTCTGTCGCGCGCAGACACAATACCCAGGGTGACCGTTCCACCGAGGCCAAAAGGATTACCAATCGCCATCACCCAGTCGCCAACGCGAAGCTTTTTGGAATCACCGAAAGAAACCGCAGTCAAAGGCTTGGCAGGCTTAACCCGCAAAACGGCCACATCAACCTTGGGATCACGCCCGATAACAACGGCTTTGAGTTTGGTGCCGTCACTGAAGTTTGCGGTAATTTCATCGGCATCGGCAATCACATGATTGTTGGTGATAATGATACCTGATGAATCAATGACAAACCCGGAACCGAGCGAACGCACTTTGCGCGGCGGGCGCGGTTTCTGGCTGTTTTTCTTGTTGCCTTGCTGGTCACGCTCAAGAAATCTTTCGAAAAAATCTTCAAACGGGCTTCCCGGTGGCAGGCCCGGTAATTTTCTGCTGCTGGCAGTGCTCTTGATGCTTTGTGTTGTCGATATATTGACAACTGCCCCTTGCAGGCGTTCAGCCAGATCAGCCACCGATACCGGACCGGCAGCACTGGTCTGAGCAAAGGATGCCTGGGGAAATACAGCAAAAAGCGAAAGGAGCATTGCAACAAACACACCTTCCAGCGTCCGGGATATGGGGCGTTTAGCACCCCTATAGATAGCTTTATAATGCATCTCGGCAAGTCTCATCTTTTGTCTCCTTAACGTCGCGCAAATATTACTTGTAACGCGACTGGCTGCGATTCCTTCAAAAATCCGGCGAGTCTACCGAACCGTGTTTCATTTAGGCCATAATTGTAGATGAAATGAGTCAAATCCAAGGCTTGCCCGTTCATAAAATCGTGTGTGGTGAACTCGCCCCGTTTTTTTACCCAATAAACCACCGTGCCAGCCAGATAATTATAATGCCACCGGCAGCCGCAAAAAGGCCGCCGGTGCGCATTGAATTGTCAGACATGGACACAGCCATGCTCATCATCTTTTTCATCGCCTCGGGAAAGGTTGCATATAACAGCCCTTCAATTACAAAAACCAACCCAATTGCAACAATCAGATCAGCCATCAGTTAGTTGCAGCACCCGTCTTTGGGGTCTGGGCGCCGAAATAGCGGAAGAAATCTGAATCCGGTGACAGGACCATGGTAGTGTTGTCATCCTGCAAGGCATTTTCATAGGCCTTCAGTGACCGGTAAAAATCAAAGAATTCAGGATCCTGACCGTAAGCCTTGGCGAAGATATTATTGCGCTCGGCATCCCCCTCACCACGCTTGATTTCAGAAGTCCGCTTGGCGTTGGCAACCAGAACCGTAGCCTTGCGGTCAGCCTGGGCTTTGATGCGCAGGTTTGCCTCACGGCCTTCAGCCCGGAACTGAGCTGCTTCTTTCTGGCGTTCTGATTTCATCCGGTCAAAGGTGGATTTACTCACCTCGGGCAACAGGTCCGTACGTTTGATGCGCACATCAACCAGTTCAAGACCAAGCGTTGCTGCTTCCGTTGAAACCGCATCCTTGATTTCATTCATCATGTTTTCACGTTCATCGGAAAGAGCTGATTGAAAGGAACGCGCACCATAAACGCGGCGAAGCGCCGCATCCATACGCGTTTCAAGACGTGAACGCGCCGTATTCAGATTACCGGAAACGCTTTCCTTGAACTCTTTAGGCTGAGCAATCTTGAACATGGCAAAAGTGGCCACCAAAAACCGCCGCCCATCAATAGCCTGTACCGCCTTGTCACTGATTTCCAGTGTCAACAAACGCTTTTGCATATACTCAATATCTTCGGCAAAAGGAGTGCGGAAATAAAGCCCCGCCTCATTAACGGTGCGAATGATTTTACCAAACCGCAATACCAGAGCCTGCTGGCCCTCCTGCACGGTGAAGGCACTCGAAGCCAAAACAAATGCCCCGATAGCCAATGCAACCAGAAGTGCTATTCCTGTTTTCATAATTCAAATACTCCTAATTCGCATTCTGGCGTTTGTTAATTTCAGGCAATGGCAAATAAGGCACAACACCGGAGCCACCCTTGCCTTCAATGATTACTTTATTGGATCGTGACAGGACTTTTTCCATCGATTCAAGGAACATACGTCTGCGGGTTACATCTTTAGCCACTTTATATTCATTGTAGATTGAAATAAACCGCTGGGCCTCACCATCGGCTTCCGCAACCGTCTGCTTGCGATAGGCTTCAGCTGCTTCAACAATCTGGGCCGAACGACCACGCGCTTCACCCAGACGCTTGTTGGCATAAGACCTGGCTTCATTTTCCAGTTTCCGGCGATCCTGCTGTGCGCGCTGCACATCTTCAAAAGCATCAATAACGGACGGAGGTGGATCGGCTTTTTCTAACTTGACGCCGGTAACCAGAACACCGCTGTCGTAGCTATCGAGGGTTTTCTGCATCAATTCCTTCACGGTGGATTCAGCTTCCAGACGTTTCTTGGTCCGCACATCTTCACCGCGCGACAACCCCACATGTTCACGCATGGCGGCTTCTGCCACGATACGAACCGTTTTTTTCTGATCTTCAAGATTGAACAGATACTTGTTAGCATCTGATATCACCCATAAAACCGTAAACTGAACGTCGACGATATTCTGGTCTCCCGATAACATCAGGCTTTCATCAGGCACGTCTGTCTTGGTGACGGCAGTGCCGCGCTGGCGCGTTCTAAAACCAATGTTTTCCTGGTGCTCAGCCAGAACCTGAGGAGTGAATGCTGCCTCAATCGGATATGGCAAATGATAGTTCAAACCAGGATTGGTGGTTTTGATATATTGGCCAAAGCGTAAAACAACACCTTGTTCATCCGGCTCCACCCGATAAAATCCGGTTGCCAGCCAGCCAACCACGGCAAGAACGACCAAAAGAGCATAGCCGCGCCCGCCCATAGTGCCGCCCGGCATGGCCTGTTTTAATTTATCCTGACCTTTTTTAAGAATTTCCTCAAGGTCGGGGGGCATCTGACCGCCTGATGAGGGGCCTTGCCCCCAGGGTCCGCGGTTTCCACCGCCGCCGCCGCCACTTTGATTGCTCCAAGGCATATTTATCCAATCCTTCTTCGTCTGATGTAAATCATTCGGACCCAATTATCCGCAAAATCATTTGGCTGGCCTGTTCTTTAACCCATGCCAGATTAAAAATCTGCAATAATCCTTCCGAAACCAAAATTAAATGCCTTATAGTCCAAGCCCATCTGTAGCGCAAACAATCGCTCAGTTATTCAATGTTAATTTGGAGGTATATCCCGATTGTTGCCGCTAATATCAAGAGTATCGCCACCTGCCGCCCATTAAACACATTGGAACAACATACCCTGCAATTAGGTCAATTAAATGACCGGGGTTAATATATATGCGTTTTAGTCAAACTATGCAGGGCCTGCTGCTGATGACAGCAGCCATGCTGGTGGCACCGGCAATGGATTCGATTGCAAAATTCATCTCCGGCACCATCCCGGCAGTAGAGGTTGGCACTGCACGCTTCTTTTTTCAATTCATCTATCTGGCACCATTGGTTTTACTGCTGAAAGGTGCGAGCGGATTCTGGCCCCGGCTTCCATTTTTAAACTTTATACGGGCACTCCTTATGGCTGCGGCGACAGTAATTTTTTTCACCGCTGTCAAATGGATGCCGGTTGCCGATGCTATCGCCATATTCTTTGTGGAACCGCTGATCCTCACTGTCATATCCGCCGTATTTCTGAACGAAACAATAGGCTGGCAACGCATTTCCGCTGTCTGCGTAGGGTTTTTAGGCGCATTGTTGGTAATTCAGCCAAGCTACAGCATATTTGGCGCCATAGCTTTGTTGCCACTGGCCACGGCTGTTTTGTTCGCCTGTTACCTTGCACTTACTCAGGTGATTGCCAGGACAGAAGACCCGCTTACCATGCAGACCTTCACCGGGTTCGTGGGTGCGATCGTTCTTGCCGTCGTCATGATTTTTGGCTCGACAATGAAAATTGAACTGCTGACACCTGTTTGGCCAACTTCATTTGAATGGCTGGCTCTGGCCAGCGTTGGTCTGATAGCGGCAACCGTGCATCTGATGATTACCCATGCCTTCAAACGCGCACCGGCATCCGCTCTGGCTCCTTTTCAGTATCTTGAAATTATTGGTGCCACCGCCCTGGGTTATTTTATCTTCGGAGATTTTCCCGACACCCTGAAATGGATTGGCACATTTATCATTGTGGCCAGCGGTCTTTTTGTCCTGTGGCGTGAACAACAGGTTCACAATCACACCTAGCTTCCAGTTTTGGCAGCGGCATTTTTTACACCGCCCCCAAAATTATTGTCGCAAGAACCATACGATCCGTTAGCTTTTTGGTTACAGGGTGTAATCGCCCGCCTGCTATTGGCCTGTCAGAAAACATCGTATAAGATCAAACTTATGATTATTGAATTGCAATAAGTTTTTCTTATGGACGGTTTTCGATGATAAGCATTCGCCAACTCATCTATTTTAATGCCCTGGCCCGGGAACTGCATTTCGGCCGTGCGGCCGAAATCTGTTGCGTCAGCCAGCCGGCGTTAAGCATGCAGATATCATAACTTGAACAGACCCTGAATGTTCAGCTGGTTGTGCGTCATTCAAGATCCATTACGCTAACCGGCGAGGGCAAGGAGATTGCCCGGCGGGCCAAACGTATCCTCACCAGCATAGATGACCTTGCAGACTTTGCCCGCCACGGCACAAAGCTCCTCACCGGACCTTTGAAACTGGGCGTAATTCCTACTATCGGGCCTTATTTGCTGCCGCGTATCCTGCCGCTTCTCAAACAGAACTTTCCTCAGTTGAATATTTCCTTACGCGAAAGCCAGACTGAAAACCTGCTCCAGCTGCTGATCGAAAACCGCCTTGACGTTGCCCTTCTTGCCTTGCCGGTTGACGCCAGGGAACTTGAGCAGATCCCGCTTTTTGAGGATCCGTTTTTGCTGGCCATCCCCAACGACCACCCCTTGAAATCAAAAAAATCAGTGTGTGTTGAGGATCTTAAAGGCAGCCGACTGCTGTTGCTCGAAGAAGGTCATTGCCTGCGTGATCAAGCTGCATCAGTCTGTCACCTGGCCGGTGTCGACGGTTTTGATGAATTTGGCGCATCCAGCCTTGCCACCATATTACAAATGGTCACAAACGGGTATGGCATCACCCTGCTGCCAGATCTGTGCCGCCGGGTGGAAACCGGCAATCTGCCCGGCATAACCGTGACTTCTCTTAAAGATCCCGCACCCTCGCGCACCATTGGTCTGGCCTGGCGGCGCACGTCTTCGCGCAAGGTCGATTATATCGAACTTGGCCGCACCATTGTTGAAGCCCACAAAGACGCAACGCCCAAGATCACCTAACTGTTATCAAAATGTTATTTCCAATTCTCAATCACCACCCCATCTAAATGCCAGCCCTCTCAGGCAAAATTTAGAGATCGACCGCAACACAGGAGATGAAAAATGAAACGCAAATTATTGACCACCGCCTTGATAGGGGCCGCCGCAATTGTGGCATTACCAATGACAGCCGCACTGGCAAGCTCTGATGCAACACCTCAGCCAACAATTATAACGCTCACCCAGACACCGTGCCAGTTTCTCGAAAGCGAAGCCATGGACCAGGGTTTTAAATCAACCAAAAAAGCGGACTGCGAAGCGATCAACGCCAAAACCGCAGAACAAAGACTGAAAGATGCACCGGTGATGAAACTCAAGGCAGGAAAATACATTTTCCGTGTCACCAACAAAAACGTCCCCTACGGCCTCGGGTTTTACCTGCGCGGTGCGGGTATAGTCGGCCGCGTCTCCCTGCCAAAAGTATCCGGCGGTGGTCTTTCTCTGGGGGTTACCAAGGATTACGCCATAGATCTCAAACCCGGCGAGTACGTTTATTCCTGCCCCCTCAACACCACCCCGGATTATACGCTTATCGTTGAAGGCTAACGCGCCGCCGTTGGTCAGGAGCAAAGAAGAATACTCCCTTCCCCGCACCGTCCCGGCCTTGAGCCGGGACCATCTCACATTTCGGGTGAATACCTACAGGTCCCGGCTCAAGGCCGGGACTGTGCGGGCGAATTTAACCGGCGTTCGAAAATGACGAATGTCATGTTTGAGCTGTCACCTTCCCCGGCCGAATGTTGTTGGCGCGAAACCTCACGCCAGACCTCAGGATCAAGTTGCGGGAAAATTGTATCTCCCGCAACTTCATCATGAACTTCGGTTTTGTATATTCTGCCGGCAAGGGCCAGCGTCTGGGCATAAATTTCCCCGCCGCCAATCACCATAGTTTCCTTGGCCCCGCTTTTGCTGGCCAGGGTTTTCGCCAGTTCCAGACCCGCTGTGACACTTGACGCGGTAAAAACACCGTCATGTGCAAATTCCTCGTTGCGCGTTACCACGATATTATCGCGGTTGGGCAAAGGCCGGCCAATGGCCTCAAACGTCTTGCGCCCCATCAACACCGGTTTGTGCAGGGTCTTTTGCTTGAAATATTTCAGGTCACTGGGCAATTTCCACGGCATCGCCCCGGTATCACCAATCACACCATTTTCCGCCACCGCAACAATCAGGCAAACGCGTATATCCGCCATGCTCACACAGCCACCTTTGCAGCAATATGGGGATGAAACTGATAGTCCTGAATTTCGAAATCTTCAAATTCAAAGGCATCGATTTCCTTAACGTCTGGATTGATCATCAGCCTGGGCAGGGGCAACGGTGTCCGCGCCAGTTGCGTGTCGGCCTGCTCCAGATGATTAAGATAAAGATGTACATCACCAAAACTGTGGATAAATTCACCAACACGCAACCCGGCCACCTGAGCCACCATGTGAGTGAACAGGGCGTAGGAGGCGATATTAAACGGCACACCCAAAAATATGTCGGCACTGCGCTGATAGAGCTGGCACGACAGCGCCCCCTCAGCCACATAAAACTGAAACAGACAATGACACGGCGGCAGCGCCATCTCATCAATCTGCGCCACATTCCAGGCGCAAACAATATGACGGCGCGAATCAGGATTATTCTTCAACCCCTCAATCAGCTCGGCAATCTGATCAACATGTCCCCCATCACCGCTCGGCCACGAGCGCCATTGCCTGCCATAGACCGGCCCCAGTTCACCCGATGCATCCGCCCATTCATTCCAGATTGAAACGCCATGATCGTTAAGATATCTGACGTTGGTCTCACCCTTCAAAAACCACAGCAATTCATAAATAATAGATTTAAGATGCAGCCGCTTGGTGGTGACAAGAGGAAAACCTGAGGCCAGATCAAAGCGCAATTGCGCCCCGAAGAGACTCAACGTCCCCGTACCAGTACGATCACCCTTTTCAGCGCCGCCTTCACGGATTTCCCGCATCAAATCCAAATAATTCTGCATAAATCCATGTGTCTCACGATTCGGGGGTGAGGCAAAGTATATGCATCATCGGAACCGCAATTTCCCAATACATGAAACAATAGCTTTATTCAGAAAACTTCGCAAAAGTGCCAATAGCAGTCGTCGAGAGCCTTTCATCTTTCGGCCCGGAGCTGCTGTTCATGGCGGTTTCAATACTCATCGCCGGATTCTCATAAGCTAAGTTTTGAAAAAATGGTGTTTTGGGATCGCCTGGATGGCTGCAGTGGGGACAAAGCGTCCGACACCGACAATTACCTGAACGTCATACTTGGGTGGATGCTATTGAAAACCTCTACATTTACCCTTGGTTCAAAAATTTCCGGGCTGCACAGAAGTATTTGATTTTTTTTAGCGTAAGGTCAGATAATTTCGGACAACAAAGATCGAAATTGAGCTATGAGTCAGTATTGGCTAAAAGCTGAGATTCGCTGCAAATGCACATTTTAAGCGTACGGGCCAACAAGCAGCCGTCGCAGTGGAGTTGAGAGTTATTGAGTGCGACGAAATAAAGCTATTGGTGTAGTCTGTAAGATATATTTTACCCAAGTGTCTGGATGATTTTTAGTCAATAAGGTGAGCAATCTGATGAATGGTGATGCTAAATGAAAATTATCGATTTATTTTGTGGGTGTGGCGGATTTTCGCACGCATTCAAAGATGCTGGCTTTGATATTGTTCAGTCCTATGACAATTGGAAGCCTGCGGTAGAAACCTACAAAGAGAATTTTGAACACGAAATCGTATCATGTGATATCTCCACGCAGCTTAACCTGTCGCCTGCCGACGTTATCATAGGGGGACCTCCTTGCCAGGGATTCTCTTCGGCTGGACTTAGGAAACCAGGCGACAAGCGAAATAGCCTTGTCGAGGTATTTTCATCCCTCATAGTCAAGCATCTGCCGACCGCCTTTGTGTTTGAAAACGTTGAAGGCTTTCTCACCGGTGAGAAGGGACGGCATGTTTTTGCTTTGCTCACCCCCCTCATTGAAGCGGGCTATCATATCCACTTTCGAAAGGTGAATGCTTCGACGTTTGGAGTGCCTCAACATCGCAAGCGTGTCGTCGCAATCGGCGGCCTCGGCTGGTCACCCAGTTTTCCTGAACATACTCACGCATCAAGAGGCGCACCGGGCGCGACTGCTCTTAATCGCATAGGAATGCCAGAAACCCCATCTGTTGAAGAGGCTCTGTACGGTCTGCCCTATGCGACAGTGCATCAGAAGGGCGAAGAGTCGGAGCCTTCCGACCATGTTTATTCTCTATTCGGCGAGGCTGACCAAGCTCGTGCGGTACTTTTGAGGCAAGGCCAGAGAATGCGAGACTTGCCGGAAGAATACTGGCACGAAAGCTATAAGAGGCGTGCAAATCGCCGAGTTAAGGATGGTATACCTACTGAAAAGCGAGGTGGTGCCCCGTCTGGCTTACGGAGATTGATTGCGGACGAACCGTCGAAGGCCATAACAGGCGGCGCTCTTCGCGAGTTCGTGCATCCATACCAAGACCGTCATCTTACAATTCGAGAGTGCGCACGACTGCAGCAGTTTCCAGATAACTTCGTATTTTGTGGCTCCCAAGCTGAAAAAATACAGATGATTGGGAATGCAGTGCCACTTGGTTTAGGGCGGCGCATTGCAAGTGGCTTGTTGAGAGATCTCAGAAAGACTCCCCCCATCTCTGGTCAGGAGGGAAAGCTGTTAAGCTTCATGCCGACCGTGGCTAGCGCCATGAGCCCTGCGCTTACAACCCTTTCCCACTCAATCCAGCAAAGGTTTTTCAAGCAAGAAGAACACGCACAGGAAAGTTTATGCCCTTAACTCAAAGCCAAAAAACCATTTGGGAAAAGGCAAAGTCTCTTGGGTCAGGCGGGCAAGCCATACGCTTGGATGATGAAGCATGTACATATCTAATTGCTCGTATTGCGACGGACCTTGGTGTCATCGAACGGCTTCCTGAAATAAAAGAGGGTGTTCCCGAATTTTACAACTCAGGCGCACTGAATGAACTCAGCATACCTGGTGTAGATGCACTTGCTCTGTTTCAGAAGTTGTTAGAAATCGACCCGAATGCAGACACATATTTCGCTTGTCTCGCGTCGCTCCATAAAGCTCGGCTCAAGTATGAAACCATTTTGGAAACGCAGCCAATACCAACCTTGGAACAAGTTGGCCCGCGAGGGCTACTCCAATTTGGTCAACTGAGCTCAAAAGGGCTGGCTACATTTCTATTCTGGCGCAAGTGGTTTTTTGATATCGATAACAGAGCAGGTCAGGAGACTGGATACCTTTTTGAGCCCGTGATTGCCAATGCAATAGGGGGCACCCCAGTTTCTGCCGCGCGTAGTCCGGTCAAAAGGCGTTCAGACAATAGGAAGGGTCGACAGGTTGATTGTTTGGTCGGCAATCGAGCTTATGAACTTAAGATTCGAATGACCATTGCGGCCTCCGGCCAAGGAAGGTGGAGTGAAGAGTTGGATTTCCCTCTGGATTGTGTGGCCAGCGAATACGTTCCCGTCTTATTGGTATTGGACAGCACTGCAAACCCAAAGTTAACTGAATTGACAAACGCTTTTTTGGCGCAAGATGGGGAAGTTTATATTGGTGAAGATGCTTGGGCGCATCTTGACGAGTTAGCCGGCCCGACAATGGCTAATTTCATTGACCGCTACGTTCGAAAACCAATGGCAAGCCTGCTGGCTGAAGCTTCCGAGCAACTAGAACCGTTCACAGCTTTTTTCGAAGGCTCAGATATCATTTTTCAAGTCGGGGAGGAATCGATCAAAATAATTCGCCGAACAGTAGTTGCATCCGAAGAAGGTCGCGATAGGTCCGCAAGTTGTAATGAAGCTGACTTGTAAGTTCGCAGCGCAGGGAGTTCCCTACCCCTCCGCATACCCTCCCCATAAAACACCACTTTCCCCCCCGTCCAACACCTCGCCCACAAAACAAATATCAATGGCCTTTTTTTTAACAAATACATGTCTTATATTACTTCTGCCGGGTCACACCGGCTATGGCGATAAATGGCTTTCGTAATAAACCATTCGGACCCGGGGGCGGTACCCGGCGCCTCCACCAATTATCTCGAGCCGTTAGCTGCGGTGGTTTTATGAGAATATGGGGGCGAAACAGGATCGACGAGGGTGTAAAGGAATTGTTTTCGCTCGGCATGGTTCCGCCGATATCGGGCCGTTTTAATAGTTGCAAATGACAACTACGCAGAGGCACGTCTCGCTGCTTAGGCAGTGCGACAGCTTCGAAATTAGTCCTAGACATTTGCATGCCTAGGCGGGGTTCGGAGAGCACCTGGCAACAGAAGCTCTCCACTAATTGTCTACCATGCTCAAACAGCACAAGGAATTGGTGGTGAAAAAATACAAAAACATGTGGGATTACGTAATCAGCACTTGATAGAAACATCGCTTGGTTTATTGTTCGAAATAAGAATCAACAAGGTACAGCATGACTGAAAAAATGCCCCAGGATTTTATGCGTTATGACCTTATGGCGCAAAAAGCATTGCGCGGCGTCGTACGTTTGGCGCTCGAACGCATCGCAGAGACCGGATTACCCGGAGATCATCACTTTTACATTTCCTTTGATACGCAAGCGCCGGGCGTCAAAATGTCGGACCGCCTGCGCCGCGAATATACCGAGGAGATGACAATTGTACTCCAGCATCAATACTGGGGACTGGAAATTCATGATGATTTCTTCCAGATCGAGTTGAGCTTCAACGATCTGCCCGAAAAAATTGTTATTCCTTACGTTTGCATCAAGGGATTTTTTGATCCCAGCGTACAATTCGGACTTCAGTTCCAAAACGATGCGGATGACGAGGAAACCGAAATCACTGCAGAAACAGCAAGCAACCCTGAAAGCAGCACAATTGCCAACAATGACGAAGCCGACGCCATGCCGGTGGCCGCTGCCAGCGGCGGTGCCGATGTTGTTGTTCTTGACGCTTTCCGCAAAAAATAAACAGGTCTCGAGAAAGGCGGATCTTCTCTCATGGAAGACTATTCCGCTTTAACTTCGCCCGTGGAGGCAACAGCCGCTCTTTGGCAATTGGCCAAAGCCGATCCGGATCTGCTTAAAACCCTCACGCTTGATGGTGCAGACCCGGTGTTGCCTTCTTCCTTTCTCATCGGCACTGCTGCACAAGCCAGCATAGCAGCGGCAACTCTGGCCGCCGCGCAATTGTGGCAATTGCGTAATAATCAAACCCAGCGAGCCTCGGTTGACATGCGCCACGCTGCCGTTGAATTCAGGTCAGAACGTTATCTCGAGATCGATGGCAAGCCGGCGCCGGAATTGTGGGATGCTATTGCCGGAAACTACCGGACCCGGGATAATCGCCGGGTCAGGCTGCATACAAATTTCCCCGCCCACCGCGATGGCATGCTCGAGCTTTTGCAATGCACTCACGATCGCCCGGCTGTACAAAAAGCACTTCTGGGCTGGGATGCCTCCGACATTGAAGAACAGGCAAATGCGCGCGGCCTTCTGGCCACAATGATGCGCAGCCGGGAAGAATGGCGCACCCACGGCCAAGGGGCAGCTGTCGCTACGATGCTACCTTTCACCATCGAAAAAACCGGCGAGGCCGCTCCCCGCCCCCTCAAACCTTCAGCGCGGCCACTTGGCAATATCCGCGTTCTTGATCTTACCCGCGTCATTGCCGGGCCGGTCTGTGGCCGCACCCTGGCTGCCCATGGCGCTGAGGTCATGCGCATTACCGCTCAACACCTCCCCTCCATGGCTCCTCTGGCTATCGACAACGGCCGGGGAAAATTGTCAGCCTTTCTGGATTTACGCAACACACAGGACCAGGCAAATCTGGCCGAGCTTGTGCGCCAGTCAGATGTCTTCGTTCAGGGCTATCGGCCCGGCACAATAGCATCGCGCGGCTTTTCGCCTGAAGACCTGGTAAAACTGCGCCCGGGAATTATCACCGCCTCCCTGTCTGCCTACAGCACTCACGGCCCCTGGGCCAACCGTCGTGGTTTTGACAGTCTGGTGCAAATGGCCAGCGGTATCAATGTTGAAGAAGCCATTGCCGCAGGCACTGACGCGCCCAAGACCCTGCCCTGTCAGGCTCTCGATCATGCCGCCGGGTTTATCTTGAGTTTTGCCATTATGATTGCCCTGCACCGGCGCACAACCATTGGCGGCAGCTGGCATGTTGCAACGTCTCTAGCCCAGGCTGGTCGCTGGATTGAAAATCTGGGACGGCTTGAGGATGGTTTCAACTGCCCCGATCCCGACAGATGCGACATCGCAGATCTGTTGCAGGAAACCCCATCAGGCTTTGGCCGACTCAGTGCGGTAAAGCCATCGGGCATTTTAGAAAAATCCCCGGCGTTCTGGAACAAACCATCGATGCCACTGGGGTCACACCCGCCACGCTGGGCGCAAGAATAGCGGGTAGAATTTTTTTAAGTTTTTTGATACAAAAAAATGTAACAATCCGTGCATAATCAAAAACAAAAATAACAAAGAAAAATTCAATGGCTGATATCATAATAACTGAATTTATGGATGATGCTGCTGTCGCATCACTCAAATCAAAGTGGTCTGTAATTTACGATCCACAGCTCCATAAAACTCCTGACACCCTGCAACGAGAACTGATTAGCGCCCGGGGTCTGATCATCCGCAATCAAACGCAGATTACCGCCGCCATGCTCGACATAGCACCCAACCTCACCACCATAGGACGTCTCGGGGTCGGGCTGGATAATATTGACCTCGATGCCTGCAAGCAACGCGGCATCACTGTCATTCCAGCTATTGGTGCCAATGCCAAGGCCGTTTCTGAATACGTTATCTCGGTTGCCCTGATCCTGCTGCGCAAAGCCTATTTTTCAACCAATGATGTTCTGTCAGGCCTGTGGCCACGCACGCAACTGATTGGCGCCGAAGTCAGCGGCAAAACGCTGGGGCTTATCGGGTTTGGCTCTATTTCCCGCCAGGTTTCCCGTGATGCAACCGTTTTGGGCATGAAGACAATTGCGTTCGATCCGTTTGTTGATGACAGGGATGAAGCCTGGGAATACACCGAAAAAGATACGTTTAACAATATTCTGCGGCGCTCGGACATATTGTCTTTGCACGTCCCCCTCACCGAGGGTACCCGCCACCTCATTGCCGCAGAAGCGCTGACCTTGATGAAACCTTCAGCCATCATCATCAATACCTCTCGTGGTGGAATTATCGATGAAACAGCCCTGGTCGCCGCACTGAAGTCAGACCGGTTATTTGGTGCAGCTCTTGATGTTTTTGAAACCGAACCATTGACCGCCCAGTCCGGCAGAAAATTCGAGGGCCTGAAAAATCTCATCCTGACCCCGCATATTGCAGGCGTAACCGATGAAGCAAATGTACGAACTTCAAGATTGATTGCCGATAAAATTCTTGCGGCGCTAGCCTGAATTCCTCAATTTGTGTTAGCATGCGCGAACCACCTGAAGTTTTCATAATAAGAGGCATCATGACCGACACTCGTACAGAGACCGACAGCTTTGGCCCGCTTGAAGTACCAGCCGACAAATACTGGGGCGCACAAACACAGCGTTCTCTGGGTAACTTCAAAATCGGTGTTGAGAAAATGCCCGGTTCGCTCATTCGTGCCCTGGGGATTGTTAAAAAATCAGCCGCCCTCACCAACAATCAGCTTGACAACCTCGAAGACCACATCACTAAAGCCATCGCAGAAGCCGCACAGGAAGTCATTGACGCAAAGCTCGACGATAATTTCCCGCTTGTTGTGTGGCAGACCGGGTCGGGCACCCAAAGCAACATGAATGCCAATGAAGTCATCGCCAATCGCGCCATTGAAATTCTCGGCGGCACCATGGGCACCAAAGACCCGGTACACCCCAATGACCATTGCAATCGCTCGCAATCCTCCAATGACACTTTTCCAACCGCCATGCACATTGCCGCTGTTGAGCAGGTTTACAACACGTTGTTGCCGGCCCTTGATCATCTGGCAGCAGCGCTGGAGAAAAAATCACAGAGCTGGCAGGATATTATCAAAATCGGCCGCACCCATCTCCAGGACGCGACACCCTTGACGCTTGGCCAGGAATTTTCTGGCTACTCAGCCCAAATCAGATTGAGCATTGAGCGATGTTCCGAAGCCCTCAAGCGGCTTTACCCGCTGGCGCAAGGCGGCACCGCAGTGGGCACAGGCCTCAACGCCCACCCGGCATTTGCGCAAGCCTTTGCCGAACATGTGGCCGGGATTACCGGATTGCCTTTCGTTACTGCAAAAAACAAGTTTGAAGCGCTCGCAGCCCATGATGCCATCGTTGAAATGTCAGGTGCTCTTAACACCACCGCTGTAAGCCTGTTCAAAATTGCCAACGATATTCGCCTTCTCGGCTCGGGCCCGCGCTCAGGGTTGGGCGAAATTTCCCTGCCCGAAAATGAACCCGGCTCCTCTATAATGCCGGGCAAGGTAAACCCCACTCAGTGTGAGGCCCTGACCATGGTATGCACCCAAGTTATGGGCAATCACACCACGATAACCATCGCCGGCAGCCAGGGTCATTTTGAACTCAATGTGTTCAAGCCGGTGATGATTTATAATCTGCTGCAATCGATCCGGCTTATCGCTGAAGGCGCCATCAGCTTTACCGATAATTGCGTTGTCGGCATTGAGCCAAATGAGGAAAATATATCCACCCTGATGCAACGCTCTTTAATGCTGGTCACCGCCCTGGCACCAAAAATCGGCTACGACAATGCCACAAAAGTTGCCAAAACCGCCCACAAAAACGGCACGACCTTGCGTGAGGAGGCGGTCAGACTGGGGTTTGTTAGCGAAGAAGAGTTTGATCAGGTGGTACGCCCGGAAAAAATGATTTCACCGCAAGCCTGATGAGCGGTCCGCAAAAACGTTCCATTAAAGTGGCCGGGCACCGTACCAGCACCTCACTGGAGCCGGATTTCCGGCAGGCTTTGCACGAAATTGCCCAGGCTCAAAATACCTCAATGGCCGAATTGATTGCAGGGGTTGACAGTGCGCGCGGCAAAACCAACCTGTCCAGCGCTCTGCGGTGTTTCATTCTCAATCATTACAGAGCCGCCAAAACGTGATCAATTCACAGAAGCAGGTGCGTTTGAATCTGTTGAGCTGACCGTTGGCTCCGGGATGAGCGGTAATGGGCTGCGTTCTATTAGTTTCTTGTTCTTTAGACGTTGGCGTGCTTCTTCTTCAAGCTTTTCCAGTTGCTTAACACTATCCTGCAAGGTTTTAACCACAAGAAACTCACGCAATCCTTCAGCGTCAAAATTACGTTCCGGGGCATTGACCGGTCCGGTATATAATAACAGCAACGCAGGAGAACCGGGAAAATCGGTAAAGGAAAACCGCCACTCATTATCAAGCCTGTAGACACTGAGATCGATCACAAGCGAGGTTTGTCCGCTGACACTTTCGGATTCAAAACGCAAGTCCGTGGTCGCCACCAGCCCGTTGTTGATGGTAAATGAAGTATCAAGGTTACCATAAGACATCTGACCTTCAACCAGAAGGCCATCAACCAGACTGTTGAGTTCGCCTTCAGTCTCAATGCTGGCCAGCGCGGTGGCAAAAGGAGTGGGATTGATACCATTGAGGACACCATCCTCAATTTGCAGAACGCCCGCCCCGTTCATTGCAGAAAACAGCCCGCGCACACTCCTGCCCTCAGCCTTCACATTGCCCGAAATATAGGCTTTGCCGCCAATCGCCCAGCGTTTTTCCTTAGGCCTGGCGATCTGTTCAAGCTCACCACCGTCCAGGGAATATTCCGAATTCAGCTTCAGGGCACCGTTAACGTCATCCAGGGTTGCCTTGAGGCTTAAGTCGCCACCATAGAGTTTTCCTGTTAATTGTTTCAGGTCAAATTTGCCGCGCCGCGAATGAATTTTGGCCCTCACATTTTTAATCACCGTTGTTTCGGTAGCAAGCCTGTCCACCAGCAGATCAACCTTCAAATCGGCAATTCTCAATCGCCCAAGATCAAAGGGCTGCGCCGACCATACCTGATCATTGTCTGGCTCAGCCGTCCCCGGCTTTATACCGCCACCAAAAACAGCATCAAAAGCCCACGGAAATGACATTTCACTCGTCTTCACTTCAGCTGTTACAATCGGAACGTCGCCTCCCAACACCATGGTGGCATTCAAACTGACCGGGGTTTTGCCAACCTTTCCCTCAAAGCCGGTAAGAACCAGTTCCGATATTTTTCCCGCCAGTGTCCCTTTAAAAGAAAGAGGCAGGGTTTCATCGCTGCCGTCATTTAGCGGCACATGCAAAACCGATAGCAGAGACCTTGCATCTTCGCTCATAACCGCCACATCGGCTTCAAGCCGTGGCTCACCGTCCACTCTTGCCAGCACGCCCGAAAGGTTGCCGCTGGCACCATAAGCCTCAAGGCCGAAATCGACCTCCAGACGCTTGTTGACATCGCCTTTGATGCGTGCGCGAAAAATGCCGACTTGCGATGATGGTTTAACATCTCCGGGCTTTGCCCACCCAAGCTGGGTCAATAATCTGGCGCCGTTCTGATTACTGGCCTCAGCCTCAAAGTCGAGCCTCGATCGGGCAAATTCATTCAATTTCCCCAACAACAAAAACCGGCTGGAGATATCTGTTCCACCTGCGGACCCGTTTATCCTGAAAAGATGGTGAGGGTGGCCGCCTTCAAACGAGGATTTGAACGATATGTCCAGATTGAGAGGTCCAAAACCTTTGGCAACATCAGGGTTGTTATCACCGATTCCCAGCATTTCAAACAGGTCTGTCGGATCGGGAGCCGTCAGCGAAGCTTCCAGCACGCCTGCGGGCTTGCCGTTTATGTCAGAGATGGTTCCCTTGGTGGTCAGGCTGCTGCCACCGATATCTGCAAAATCGAATTTTTTAATTGTTAATTTTCCCGCCTCCAGCCCCACATCAGCAGCAAGGCCACGCACGGCAATACCGCGGGAAATCAGACTGCCGACGCTAAGGCGGATATTGGCATCAAAACGAACGAACAGGTTGGCGATGTCTTTGATAATCTGTGCGCCCGGGAAGCCACCCTGGGATGATCCCGCTTTAAGTTGATCGGGCGGAAAATACCGGTCGAGATTTATCTGGTCAATTGAAAGTGCCAGACCAAATGCCGGGCGCTGCCGCAAAGCATAAGACAGTCCCGCAGAAGCCTGGGTTTCGTCCAGCTTCACATCCATTTCCAGAAGGTCAATCGATTTAGGCGCTACTTTCAATTTGCCTGTAGCCGACAGCCTGCCGCTGTATCCACTCACCCTTGATCCCATGAGCGGGTCAAGGGAAGGAACAAGCCAGCGGGTAAAGTCCTTGGCATTCAGAGAGTTAAAGTCAAAAACCCCGTCAAACCGAGCCGTCTTGGCCCGGGTCAGGAAAAGTCCTTTCACCGTCAACCGGCTGCGCCCGGGAAGGTTGCCGGAAGCCTCCAGAACCTCAACATGATTATCGGCAAACCGCAATTTCAATACCGATTTTTCGATCGCCAGCCCGCCAACAACCACAGTATCAAGACCAAGCAATATTCTACCGCCAAACCCGTTGCCATTGAGCCCCGGCAGAGCATCAGCCATCAGGCTCAAAAACCACGCCATTGTGGCCGACGCCGGACGGGGTTCGATCAGTTTCACTTTTTGCGATGGTGTTTTTTTCGCCCCCTTCCCGGCCGCCCCCGCAAGCCCCAGCAAATTATCAAGGTCGAGGCGTTTGGAGTATAGTTCAACAATGAATTCCGAACTGTTCTGCCACAAGGCCTGGGCGCGGCCCGAAAAACGCGATGCCGTGGCACCCTGACTGATTACCGCCTTGATATTTTCGAGCTGGATACCGACAAAAGAAGTGGCAATTTTGGCTTCGAGCTTACCAAAAAACTTTTCTTTTGCTCCTGGTGCAATGGTTTTAAAAAATTCAAGTTCACCGATATCCTGATTAATGATCAATTTGCCGTCAAACCGCGGCCCCTGATCCGAAGTATCAAGAAGACCATCGAAGACAATTTCTTCCTCTTCTTTTTCTGGGATATTCAAACGCAGGGTTAAGCGCCGCACACCTGTCGCATCAGCCCTGCCTGCCCGCAATGAAAATTCCCGGGCCTGTCCAGCTAGCAGCAATTCACCGTTTGCCGCATAGGGCCCGACCAGCGCGCGCGCTGAAATCCGGGCATTGATGCCTGACACATCATAGGCAACCCGGCGTCTGGCATCTCTGAAAAACACCGAACCACTGGAAATGAGAACATCATCAAGAATAATGTTCTGAAGATCCATCAACTCGCCAAAGTTGGTGGCAGTCTTGATTTGCCAGTTGGGAACCCCACGCATAGAAACATCAAACCGAAAGGTCGGGCGCACAAGCTCCACATCGGTGAATTGAAATTTACCCCGCAACAGCGGCGCCAGAGCAAGCCGGGCTTTAACCTGCGCTATGCTGGCAAGGGCGGCACTGTCGCGATCATCGGGGGATTTGACCTCAACGCTGCCCAGACGAATAGTGCCGATGGGCAATATCCGAATATCTATGTCGCCGTTAATGCTGACCTGACGACCCAGTATTCTTGCAGCTTCATTCTCAATTTCCGCGCGATAGGCCGTCCAGTTGATTAAAAACGGCGCAATTAAAGCGGTGAACAAAATCACCACAATCAATCCACACGCCATGAGGAGTGGATGTTTCACTGCTCAATTTCCATTTCCAAAACCAAAATCTGTCAAAACCTGATTGAATTCGAAGCTTCTCTTTTTCGATCAATCTTTGAAATTGATCCCTGTGCCCTGAAGTTAAGAGTAATTGATTCTCCAACAGTGGTCCTCAACAAAACGCCCCGAATCACATTGCAATAACTTTGCCGGGGTTAAGAATATTGTCAGGATCCAGTGCCTTTTTAATGGCACGCATCACTACCAGCCCTCCTCCATGTTCCGCTTCGAGAAATTTCATTTTACCCATACCTACCCCATGTTCACCGGTACACGTACCCTCCATGGCAAGTGCGCGCATAACCAGGCGGTTGAGAAGTTCATCCATCCGCGCCTTTTCTTCTGAATCCTCCGGGTCAATAAGCAATATCAGGTGGAAATTCCCATCCCCCACGTGGCCAACGATTGGCGCATAGAGATTATATTTTTTGATATCGGCGCGCGTTTCTTCAACACAATCCGCCAGTCTGGATATTGGCACACAAACATCTGTTGCCAGTCCTTTGCACCCCGGCCTCATGGCCAGCGTTGCCCAGTAGACATCGTGGCGGGCCTGCCACAACCTGCTGCGGTCTTCGGTTCTTGTAGCGGTTTCAAACGGCCCGCCACCAAGTTCTTCGGCAATGTCGCCAAACAGGGCCATCTGCTCGGCAACGCCTTGCTCGGTGCCGTGAAACTCCAGAAACAGGATCGCCGTTTCGGGAAAATCAAGATTGGAATAGGCATTGCAGGCGGCAATCTGAACATCATCAAAAAGCTCGATACGCGCCACCGGGATACCCATCTGGATTGCCATAATCGTTGCATCGCAGGCTGATTTAACATCGGGAAACGAACATACACCTGCAGAAATCGCTTCCGGTATTGGATGCAATCTCAAGGTTACCTCGGTTATGATCCCCAAAGTTCCCTCGGAGCCGACAATCAGCCGGGTAAGATCATACCCGGCAGAAGACTTTCTCGCCCGGCGTGCGGTCTTGACGATGCTTCCATCCGCCATTACCACGGTCAAATTGAGGACATTTTCACGCATGGTACCATAGCGCACCGCATTGGTGCCCGATGCCCGCGTTGCCGCCATGCCGCCAATACTTGCATCAGCCCCCGGGTCGATGGGGAAAAACACACCCATATCACGTAAATACTCATTCAGCTGAATACGGCTAACTCCCGCCTCAACCGTACAATCGAGATCTTCGGCACTGACGCGGATAATATTCTTCATCTGGGTGAAATCAAAGGTTATGCCCCCATGAATGGCACTTGTGTGACCTTCCAGAGAGGTGCCCGCACCAAAAGGAATTATAGGGACCTTGTGACGGGCACAAATCCTGACCAGTTCCGATACTTCCTGTGTCGAATGCACGAAAGCAACAGCATCAGGCGGACTATTGGCAAACCAGGCAACACTTTCGCCATGGTGATCACGCACCGAGCGCGATGTTGACAACCTGTCGCCCAGCAACGCTTCAGCTTCTTCTATCGCCGCATCAATCAATCGGGAATTGGCAAGAGCGGTCTCAACCATGTATCACCCTTCACAGGACTATATGTTTTATCTGGTTCAGGTTATAGCACATTCCTGGACTGGTATAAGTCGATAGCAAAAAATTTTTCGGAGGAATATTCATGCCATCACAAGCACCCTTCATCTCCTCGCCCATGACCGTAGTGCCCGAGTGGATTGATTACAACGGCCACATGAATGTAGCATATTATATTGTTCTGTTTGACCGTTGTATTGATGAGTTTTTCACTCACCTTGGGGTTGGCCCTGAATACGTAATACGCGAGAATGCCTCCACCTTCACCATGGAGGGCCACATAACCTATCAACGTGAGCTGTCGGTTGATGCCCCGGTAAAAATGACACTTCAAATTGTTGATTACGATCAAAAACGTCTCCACCTCTACCTTGAAATGTTTCATGCGCAAGATGGATTTCTCAGCGCAACCTGGGAACAATTGACCCTGCATGTGGACATGAAAGCAAAACGCTCCTCGGTTTTCCCTGACGAGGTGCTTGAGAAAGTTGAACAGATGTATCAAGCTCATGGCAGCCTGCCGCCCAGCTCTCATATCGGGCGCATCATAGGTATCAGAAGAAAATAGCCGGAGCCGCACTAAATGTCGGAATTAATAAACAGTTTCAGGCGCTTCCTGCTTGAATCCGTGCATCCGAATTTACACACTTTTGCTTACAATCGCGAACCTCTGGCCTGGGTTCTGGCAGCCGTTATAGGCCTTGCGATTGCCTATGCCATCATTGCCTTCAGGCTTCTTATCGGTGCCACCCAGTTTTTATGGCTCGGCACCATGTCGGAAAAGTTTTCCACTCAGATAGCCAGCCAACCAGCCATTGTGATTATTCTGGTCCCCGCCATCGGTGGCCTGGTTGTCGGCCTGCTTCTGCAATTTGTATTACCCGGCCGCCGCCCCGAAGGCGTTGCCGACGTTATTGAGGCACGCGCCATAGGGGGGGCCAGAATGCCGTTTTTAAACGGCCTCGGCGCTGCCCTGGTTTCTGCCGTGTCTTTGGGCAGCGGTGCCAGTGCCGGTCGTGAAGGCCCCGCCGTTCATCTTGGCGCCACTCTGTCTTCAAGCCTGGCGCAATTTTTTGTTTTCCCCCGCCATATGCAACGCACTTTATTGGCCTGTGGTGCCGCCGCAGCCGTTTCCGCATCCTTTAATGCACCGATTGCCGGCGCACTTTTTGCCATGGAAGTTATTCTCGCGCACCTGTCACCACGCGCTTTTGTACCCATAATTATTTCAAGCGTGGCCGCAACAATCGTTACCCGGTTTCACCTCGGCAGCTTTCCAGCCTTCATTGTCCCGGATCATCAGATTACCTCATATCTGGAGTTTCCGGCATTCGCACTCCTCGGACTCACCTGTGGAATTGTCGCCATCTGCTTTCACTCCTCCCTCAGCACCGCCGACTGGGTTGCCCGCCACATCACCTGCCCTTTATGGATAAGACCCGTCATTGGCGGTTTGATGGTTGGCACACTGGCAGTCTTCTTTCCGCAAATTCTTGGCGTCGGCTATGAAGCAACTGATGCCGCATTGAACCAGCAATTGCCCCTGGTCCTGTTGCTCCTGCTTATCCCCGCCAAGACGGCGGCAACCGCCATTACACTGGCCAGCCGTTTTGGCGGTGGTGTGTTCAGCCCTTCATTATACCTCGGTGCCATGACCGGCGGTGCCTTTGGCATCATCGCAACGTCCGTTTTCCCGGAGGTTGCATCAAGCAACGGTCTTTATGCCATCGTTGGCATGGGGGCGGTGGTCGCCGCCATTTTAGGTGCCCCGATTTCAACCACCCTGATAGTCTTTGAACTCACCGGTGGTTATGAAATGACACTCGCTATCGTGCTGACAATATCTATTTCCACCGGTCTCATGCAGGCGGTTCACGGGCGCAGCTTTTTTCACTGGCAACTGGGCACAAGGGGTCTGTTCCTGAATGAAGGCCCGCACAAGGAAATCGTCCGAAATCTTCATGTGTCAGATTTCATGGAACCGCTTGAAGGTGATGAAACCGCCCCCCCTCTCAGCGATGAGGAGCAACGGTTTTTGCTGACAAAAAACGATACTCTCGAAACAGCTCTGCGCGCATTTGACGACTGTGGCCTCCCACTCATTCCCGTGGTAGACGATAAAGACACAAGCCGCACAATCGGCTGGGCCAGACGTCTGGCGGCAACCGATGCCTTCAACCGGGCATTAATCAGAGCAAACGTGGAAAAGCATGGCTGATAAACCAAAATACATACCCGAACTCACCGCCATTAAATTCGAACGCGGCTTTGATGTGGATGCCCAGTTGCAGCATGTTTGCAACAAGTTGGCCGTAACGGGACTGATCGTCGGAGGCCTGCTTCAGGAAAACAGCTGCGGCGATATCTCAGGGGTGCAGCTGGTCGATATCAGATCACAGGAAAAATTTAATATCTGGGAAAACCGTGGCAACCATGCCAGCGGGTGCCGGTTGGATGAAGCCGGACTGCTTGGCTCGGCAAAAGTTATTGAACAGGCTATTTTTGACCGTGTCGATCTGGTGATTATCAATCGGTTTGGGCGCGCCGAAAGCGAAGGCAAGGGATTGCGCGATTATTTTGCTCAAGCCGTTGACGCCGGGGTGCCGGTTTTAACCGGTGTGCGTGAACCTTATATCGAAGCCTGGCAAAATTTCCACGGCGGCATGGCGCACGAATTGATTGCAAGTGATATCAAAATGGAAAACTGGATTGCCAAGGCAATCGAAAACCCGGCTTGAAATCAATACTCCCTAACAGCTGCGACTCAGTGTTATAAGAACAGGATTATGCCCATCGACCCGTTTGATCTTGGTTCTGTCGACGAAAGTGAAGCTGCCCGGCCTACCGGTGGCATTGCTGCGCGCGCCATGGCCGCTGTCGAAGCACCCTACCTCAAAAAGCTCAATCGCGAACAACGCCGGGCGGTGGAAAATGTTGATGGTCCCTCGCTCATTCTGGCCGGTGCCGGCACCGGCAAGACCCGGGTTTTAACCACGCGTCTGGCTCACATACTGCACACGCGCCGCGCCTGGCCGGGGCAGATCCTGGCGGTGACCTTCACCAACAAAGCGGCACGCGAAATGAAAGAGCGCATTGGTGCCATCATTGGTGGTGTGGTTGAAGGCATGACCTGGCTTGGCACCTTTCATTCAATTGGCGCTAAAATCCTGCGTCGTGATGCCGAACTGGTTGGCCTCAGGCCCGATTTCGCCATTCTTGACACCGATGACCAGATACGCCTGCTTAAACAGCTGATAAAAGCCGACGGCATTGACGAAAAACGCTGGCCCGCACGCCAACTGGCCGGTGAAATTGATGGCTGGAAAAACCGTGGTATTACGCCAGACAAAGTAAGTGCCGCTGACGCGCAATCCTATGCCAACGGCAAGGGTGTTGAGATATATGCCGAATATCAGGCGCGTCTGAAAATACTCAATGCCGCTGATTTTGGCGATCTTCTGCTTGAATGCCTGCGATTGTTTCAGGAAAACCCCGATGTTCTTAGCGGGTATCGCGAGCGCTTCAAATATATGCTGGTGGATGAGTATCAGGACACCAATGTGGCGCAATACCTGTGGCTGCGCCTGCTGGCTGGTAATGCCGGTAACATTGCCTGCGTTGGTGATGACGACCAGTCAATTTACGGGTGGCGCGGTGCGGAAGTTGACAATATCCTGCGCTTTGAAAAAGATTTCCCCGGTGCTCTTGTGGTGCGGCTGGAAGAAAACTACCGCTCAACCCCGCATATTCTCAATGCCGCTTCAGGCCTCATTGGCCACAATCAGGGCCGCCTGGGCAAAACCCTGCGCACGTCTGAAACCGCAGGCGAGAAGGTTCAGGTTAAATCTGTCTGGGATGGCGAAGAAGAAGCCCGGAGCATTGCAGACGATATCGAAAACCTGCAACGCAACGACCACAGTCTCAATGAAATAGCCATTCTGGTGCGCGTCAGTTCGCTGATGCGTGAATTTGAAGACCGGTTCGTTACCCTTGGCCTGCCCTATCGTGTCATTGGCGGCCCGCGTTTTTATGAACGCCGTGAAATAAGAGATGGTCTCGCCTACCTCAAAGTCACCGCCCAGCCCGACAATGATCTGGCTTTTGAGCGTATCATCAACACGCC
This sequence comes from Alphaproteobacteria bacterium, assembly GCA_024278055.1. Taxonomy (GTDB): domain Bacteria; phylum Pseudomonadota; class Alphaproteobacteria; order Rhizobiales; family JAJFHR01; genus JAJFHR01. The sequence continues at coordinate 43,860 of JAJRTY010000167.1, forward strand.
CAAACGCGGCCTTGGCAATGTCACCGTGCAAAAGCTGCATGAATTCGCCCGTGCGCAAGGCATATCATTAACCCGTGCGGCGCGCACATTGGTTGAAACCGACGAACTTTCCAAGGCCGCACGTAAATCTCTGGGCGAGCTTTTGGATAATTTTGCCCGCTGGCGTTCTCTCATTGACGGCCTGCCCCACACCGAGCTGGCCGAAATGATCCTGGATGAATCCGGTTACACCGCCATGTGGCAAAATGACAAGGCAGCGGACACGCAAGGTCGCCTGGAAAATCTCAAGGAACTGGTCAATTCCATGGGGGAATTTGAAAACCTCGCCGGTTTTCTTGAGCATATTTCGCTGGTGATGGATGTGCAGACGGCTGAGACCAGCGATATGATCAACCTCATGACCCTGCATTCCGCCAAGGGTCTCGAATTTGACACGGTCTTTCTGCCCGGCTGGGAAGAAGGCCTGTTTCCCCATCAACGCGCGCTCGATGAAAGCGGCAGCGCCGGTCTCGAGGAAGAACGCCGTCTGGCCTATGTCGGCATTACGCGCGCGCGCAAACTGGCAAAGATCAGCTTCACTTCAAATCGCCGCATTCATAATCTGTGGCAATCCGCCATGCCGTCGCGTTTTTTGGATGAGCTGCCCGAAGCTGATGTGGACGTTGAAAGCGCTTCCGACACTTACGGCGGTGGCAGCTTTGGCCAGAGCCGGTTTAACGAAGATGTGTTTGAGGCCAATTACAATACCCCGGGCTGGCGTCGCGCCCAGTCACATCAAGCCGCAAACCCGGCACCCAAAAGCCGCTTTGGCTCCTCACCAGTGCTGGAGGGAGAACTGGTCGCTTCTGAATTTTCCGACACCAGCACCTACAGGTTGGGCGAGAGAATTTTCCACGACAAATTCGGCTATGGTGCCATTGCCGCAATAGATGGCAACAAGCTGACCATTGACTTCGAAAAATCCGGTCGCAAGCGCGTACTCGATTCATTTGTGGCCCGTCATTAGCCCATGAGTGTTCGTGTTGTATTTCCAAATCTTGATCAGCCCCAGGCCCATGCACTGGCGGAAATAGCCGAGGCCGCAGAACGCCTTGAAATTCTGGCTGTTGCAATTGATGAATATGATGAGGCAGCCAGCTGTGGTCGGTGTCGGTTTATTTTGATCACCCGCCACACCCCGCTGACGTTGATACGATTGCAACAATTGCCGCCGACGTACTCGATATTGCCCGACTGCCGTGGAAAATGAAAAATGTGCCGGATATCAACTGGGTGCAGAAATCTCTTGAAGGACTCACTCCAGTCCAGGCCGGTCGCTTTTTTGTCCATGGCTGTCATGATCGCCATTTACGCCCCGGCCATTCAATCGCCATTGAACTTGAGGCCGCCATGGCCTTTGGCTCGGGCCACCACGGCACCACCAAAGGGTGCCTCACCGCTTTTGATCACCTGTTAAAACAACGCCGTTTTAACCGTATCCTGGATGTCGGCACCGGCACCGGTATTCTGGCCATTGCTGCGGCCAGGGCTTTGAAAACCAAAATTGTCGCCAGCGACATAGACCCCGTCGCCGTTCGCCATGCCGCCGAAAATGCCCGTCACAATGGCGTCAAAGCCTATGTGAAAACGCTTGAAAGCAGCGGGTTAAACCATTCCGAAATCAGAAAGAATGCTCACTATGATCTGATTTTTGCCAATATACTTGCCCGCCCGCTGGCAGGCATGGCTTTAAATATCGCCGCCAGTGCCGCACCGGGTGCAGAGATAATTCTGTCGGGTATTTTACCCCGGCAATCGATGTTTGTTGAACGGGCTTACCGCGCCCACGGGTTTGTCGTCGCCAGAAGATATAGTCTTGAAAACTGGATTACTCTGAGCCTGCACAAATGAATAAAAAAGAGGTGCTGCGGAAACCCGCAACACCTCTTGAAACTCGACGCAATACAAATTTTACTGGTTTACAAACGCAATACTGATTCGCTTGTTTACAGCAGGTGAGTATTCGAATTATTAACGCCGCAATTATTTGCTGTCATAATTTCTCGTGTCAGATGTAAGCGCGGCCAGCCGGTATTTGGCGGTTTCCAGCCGGGCTTCAATCATTTTCGATAAAAGTGTTTTACCGAAAGACCTTAGCCTGATTTTCAACTCGTCCAGTTTAAGTTCAAAACCGGGTTGAGCCTGTGCAACATGTGCCATTTATTATCCTTTTAATTACTCTCAGATGCAGATTTCGCCTCTGAATTATTCTGTTGGGCTATAAATAAGGCTGTTGGGAAAAACGAGTACCCCGTTTTTTCGCACCACTGGGTTGCACAAGACGCATGGGCCGCATAGAACGTGGGACTATGTTTCAGACCTTTGAAGATATCTGCGATCCCTCAAAAGCAAAATCTCGCGTGGCCCGGTTAAGAGCGGTGCTTAAAAAGCAAAACCTTGACGGTTTCTGGGTGCCGCACACCGATGAGCATCAAAGTGAATATCTGCCCCCCCATGCTGAACGCCTCTATTGGCTCACCGGCTTTAGCGGCTCGGCCGGAGCCGCCATTGTGCTGGCAAAAAAGGCGGCAATCTTCACCGACGGGCGCTACACAATTCAGATTGCCGAACAAGTTGACCCTCAGGTTTTTGAAATTCAGCACCTGATTGAACAACCACCGCTTAAATGGCTGGAAAAAAACCTCAAAAAAGGCCAGCGCCTGGGCTTTGATCCTCAATTGCATTCGCAAGCCAGCGCCGAGCAACTGAACCAGGTTTGCAAAAAACTTGGTGCCCGACTGATTGCCGTAAAATCCAATCCGATTGATGCAATCTGGTCAGACCAACCAGCCCGGCCTCGCGGCCAGGTCGTTCCTCATCTGCTTAAATACGCTGGCGAACCTGCGGCAAAAAAACTCGCCCGGATGGCCGGAGCTTTGCGGACAAAAGGTGAGGATGCCGTGATCATTACCCTCGCCGACAGCCTGTGCTGGGCTTTTAACATTCGCGGAAACGACGTTGCCCATACGCCCGTGGTTTTGGGGCACGCCATCATAAAGGCACGCGGCAAGCCTGAGATTTTTTTGAGCCCCGACAAGGTTTCAGGCCGCGCCAGATCATATCTTGAGAAAATCGCAACCCTGAAGTCGGACGACAAGTTGGCGGCCGCTCTGGACAGGCTGGGTAAAAACCGAAAAACCGTGCGCCTTGATGCCCAGACCGCCTCGTTTGCAATTTACGATCGCCTCAGTAAAGCCGGTGCCTCAATTGTCAACGCGCAAGACCCTGTAATTGCGCTTAAAGCCATCAAAAACAAAACTGAAATAGACGGTGCCCGCACCGCCCATATCCGTGATGCCGCTGCTTATTGCCGTTTTTTAATGTGGCTCGATCATCAAAAACCCGCCAACAGGCTCAACGAGATTTCGGTGGCCAAAAAGCTCGAGGAATTTCGCCTGCAAACCGGCGCGTTACGCGATATCAGTTTTGACACAATTTCCGCCTTCGGCCCCAATGGCGCCATCTGCCACTATCGTGTCACTGAGGCCAGCAATCTGACCTTCAAAAACAACGCCCTGTATCTGATTGATTCAGGCGCGCAATATCTCGACGGCACCACCGACATCACCCGCACCATCGCCATTGGCCGGGCCAGCGCTGAAATGCGTAAAAATTTCACCCTGGTGCTCAAAGGCCATATTGCCCTGGCGCAAGCCATCTTTCCGCCAGGTACAACCGGCAGCAATCTCGATGTTTTAGCCTGCGCACCCTTGTGGGCCAAAGGGCTCGATTTCGACCACGGCACCGGCCACGGTGTCGGCAGCTACTTAAGTGTACACGAAGGCCCCCAGCGCATTTCAAAGGCCCCCAGCCGGGTAAGCCTGAAACCCGGCATGATACTGTCCAATGAACCGGGGTATTACAAAGCCGGTCACTATGGCATCAGAATTGAAAACCTGGTTGTCGTCACCGAACTGGAAAAAATACCGGGCAGCGATCAAAATATGCTGGGGTTCGAGACCATAAGCTGGGCTCCCATTGATCGATCTTTGATCAACACAAAACTGCTGAGCCCGGCAGAACTCAAATGGCTGAACGATTACCATGGCGAGGTTTACCGCAAAACCTCTCCCCAGTTGGATCGTGCAGAAAAAAACTGGCTCAAACAGGCCTGCGCACGCCTGGACTAACCCCAGTAACGACCCGATGTGGCAATTCCTATGACAATCAGGCCCAGGACCAGATTGATGGCGACGATCTGGCGGATGGTATTGAGGTTTTTAGCCGCAAGCGGCCAGTCCTGATTGCCAACCGCTGTTTTGAAACGGCGATAGGGAATAAAATAAAGCACGGCAAAAAGGGCAATCATAATCCAGCCGACGCCATTCATTATATGAACATTTAAACCCACATTGGCAGAGCCGCCATAGACACTGACAATGAGGAAATTACCCGTCAGCGGCAGGGCTGCAGCAACAATCCACACCCAGACGAAAAAACGCCGGAACACCTGATCCCACAGTTGCAAACGCTGCGGTGGCTCAAGCTGCCCTAAAGAAGGCCTGAGGCAGATATAGGCAAAAAACATCCCGCCAACCCATATGGCGGCACTCAAGCCGTGAACGGCAATGGTCAAGGCAATTAAGTTAAACATGGGCCTGTTCCTTCTTTTCCAATCTTACAGCACAATAAGCGTTGGATTCTGATGCGACATTTTCTCCTGCAAGACTTAAGGAGTGCGTTAAACGCATGGCTGCCTTGCGTACTCATCATTGCTGTATTTACCATTTCCCCACATAATGCCACCTTATAAAGCACTATTCCTTTTGGGCAATCATTCAGGTGTCATCAACAACAATAAAATCCGGGGACAAAACCCTGCAAGGCATCGGCTGGATGATCCTGACCGGTCTGTTGTTTGTCACTGTTACCGGCATAGTGCGTCACCTGGGCTCACAACTACCTGCTGTTGAGGCAGCCTTTTTGCGCTATGCTATTGGACTATTATTGATTTCGCCCGCATTTTTGCGCCTGCGTCATCACCGTCCCAGTGCCGCAAACATGAAATTTTATGCCGGACGCGGTCTGGTCCACGGCATCGCTGTTATGTTGTGGTTCTATGCCATGGCACGGATCCACATCGCAGAAGTCACAGCCATTGGCTATATCTCGCCGATTTTCGTCACTTTGGGAGCGGCTTTTTTCCTCAAGGAAAAGGTTCAGTTTCGTCGAATAATGGGTGTAGGCTTTGGCTTTATCGGTGCTTTGATTATCCTGCGCCCCGGTTTTGAAACCATAAATCTTGGTCAACTGGCCCAGCTTGCCGCCGCCCCGCTGTTTGCCACATCCTTCCTCATGGCAAAAAAGATGACTGACAAAAACGACCCCGCAATCATCGTCGCCATGTTGACATTGTTCTGTACGCTCGTTCTGCTTCCCGGCGCCATTCTGCAATGGCGTACACCAAGTATAGACGAACTTATGTGGCTGACACTGACCGCCATTGTCGCCACCACAGGTCATTACACCTTGACCCAGGCCTTCAAGGCCGCGCCGATTACTGTCACTCAGCCGATTGCATTCTTGCAACTGGTGTGGGCCATGTTGCTGGGAATGTTTGTCTTTGGCGAACCGCTTGATTTTTATGTTATGCTCGGTGGCGGTGTCATCGTCGCAGCAGCCACCTATATTTCGCATCGCGAAGCTGTCATCGCACGCAAACAAATTACACCACCGGCACCCGCCACCAAATTGTAAAATCGATCCCTTGCAAAAAAGAACAGATGAATATGGTCCACAATAACAAAATTGCCCTTATAACCGGTGCCGGTTCAGGCATTGGAAAGCATACCGCACTGGCTTTTCTGGCTCACGATTATACCGTAATCCTGAGTGGCAGGCGCATTGCCCCCCTGAAAGCGGTGATTGAACAGGCCAATGTGGCCGATGACCGTGCCGTTGCCATATCGTGCGATGTTTCTGACCCGCTTTCTGTTTCCGCCCTGTTTGCACAAATCGAACAGCTTTATGGACGCCTGGACGTGTTATTCAACAATGCCGGTGTCAATGTTCCCACCGTCGAAATTGGTGATCTGACGTTTGAGCAATGGAAAACCGTCATCGACATTAACCTCAACGGGGCATTTCTGTGTACTCATGCAGCCTTTAACCTGATGCGCAAACAAGACCCGCAAGGCGGCCGCATCATCAACAACGGTTCGATTTCAGCCCATGTACCGCGACCGGGCTCGGCTCCCTATACCGCCTCCAAACACGCCATAACCGGCCTCACCCGGTCCACATCGCTTGATGGCCGCGCCTACAACATTGCCTGTTCTCAAATCGATATCGGCAACGCCGCATCTGAAATGACCACAAGAATGGCTGAAGGCATTCTCCAACCCAATGGTACCATGGCACCGGAGCCAACCATGGATGTCAGACACGTGGCAAATGCCGTGGTCAATATGGCCGAACTGCCGCTGGATACCAACATTCAGTTCATGACGATCATGGCCACAAATATGCCATATATTGGGCGTGGGTAGGCCGAATACCAACGCCGCCGCTCCCGGTACTGAAAAACATCCTTCAGGACTCAATGTTTAAACCATTTTTTCTCACCCACCGGGCTGTTTCCATCTCGCAACTGATTGTCCTGACCGCAATCTTTATCACCCTGTTTGCCAACATATCGTTTTTTTCAAACGCATTGGAAGTCTATCCTCTTTCGCTAAAAAACGGAATTTTTCTGGCCTCTTTGGCGATGGTTTCGATTCTGTCCCAGATATTCCTGTACTCAATTTTCAGCCACCGCCTGATCCTCAAACCCGTATTGATCTTCTTCCTGCTTGTCAGCTCCATCACCGGGTATTTCATGGATCAATATGGCATTGTGATCGATGAAGACATGATCAACAATATCCTCAAAACCGACGCCGCAGAAGTGCGCGACCTGATCAACCTGAAACTGGGGCTTTATGTCGTGTTTCTCGGTGTGCTGCCGTCATTTTTGGTTTTTCGTCTGAAGCTGGATTTTGACAGTGACATCAGGGAAATATTCAATCGCCTGAAGCTGGTTTTTGTATCTCTCGCCATATTGTTGACGGTCACCTTGCCACTGAGCGCACAATATGCGTCTTTCCTGCGCGAGCACAAGCCTCTGAGATATTATTTCAATCCGGGTTTTGCAGTTTATTCCACCGCCAGCTTTATTGCACCTTCTCTAAAAAACCCGACACTTCCTTTCCGCAACATTGGCAAAGATGCAAAAATACCCAAATCAGATATTAACCGTGAGCTGGTTGTCATGGTGGTTGGGGAAACAGCGCGCGCCGATCATTTTTCACTCAACGGCTACGAGCGCCAAACCAATCCGTTGCTGGCCCGCGAAAAAATCATAAACTTCCCCGACTTCTGGTCGTGCGACACCTCAACGGCTGCCTCTGTGCCCTGCATGTTTTCGCAACAGACGCGCAAACAATATAGCCGCAGATCGGCTAACTCCACCGACAATCTGCTTGATGTCCTCAACCGTGCCGGGGTTAACGTATTGTGGCGTGACAATAATTCCAGCTCCATAGGGGTCGCGGATCGCGTAACATACGAAAATTTAAAGTCCCGTGACAACAACCCCGTTTGCGATACCGAATGTCGCGATGTCGGTATGCTGGCCAATCTTCAGGACTATATAAATGGCCGTGCCACTGGTGATATTTTTATCGTCCTGCATCAGATGGGCAATCATGGGCCCGCTTATTACCAGCGTTACCCCGCAGCCTTCAGAAAATTCACCCCGACTTGTGATACCAACGAATTGAGTGCCTGCAGCTCGAAACTGTTGAACAACAGTTATGACAATGCAATTCTTTACACCGATTATTTCCTTTCCGAAGTTATTAAGCTTCTGAAACAAAATGACGATAGATTCGAAACCGTAATGTTTTACGCCAGTGATCATGGCGAATCTCTGGGCGAAAATGGTATCTATCTGCACGGACTTCCCTATTTCCTTGCACCCGATGCCCAAAAACATGTCCCGGCCCTGATGTGGTTCGGCAAAAACTCAGATGCCGAGCGCCTGAAAAATATAGAAACCAAAAAACTGACCCGCCTGTCGCACGACAATATTTTCTCAACAATTCTGGGGCTTTTCGAGATAGATTCCGGGGTCTACGACAGCAAACTCGATATACTTGATGTTGCTGCAGAGGAATGATCAGGCCAATGCCTGATAGAGCATCCTGAGAGCCAGCAGCGTCAGGACAATGTTAAAGACGGTTTTGAATTTTTCTTCAGGAATACGCCACAGGATTGCACGCCCGGCCAGGGCACCAAAAAAGCCCGACACCAGCATGGCAATCAACAGACCAATCCACGGCGTGTAGATGAAGCCCAAAATGCCAAGGGCTAGAATCTTAAAACCATGCTGCAAAACCATAATGGCGGCATGGGTCGAGACCAGTTGCTGGCGCGTCAATTCAGAGCGCGGTAGAAAAGCAGCTGTTATCGGTCCTGAAGCACCAATGAACATGGAGGCAGATGAGGCAATCACACCGCCAAAAAACAGGGATCCTTTGCCGCTGCTAAAATTTTTCAGCTTTGGCGCCCACACACTATAGAGAATGAACACACCCATGATGGTTTGCAGCACGCTGAGAGGCAACGACACCACCACCTGAGAGGCCACAAGCGTGCCCAAAAGCCCGCCAACGGAAAACCAGATAAAAATTGTGACAACCAGGTCTTTGCGTAACAAAAAAGCCCGACTGGCATTGTTGGCGGCCTGCGTTACCCCATGCACCGGAACAATAGCTGCCACCGGCATAATATTGGCCATAATCGCCAACATCGCCAACCCGCCACCGATGCCCACAGCTGTGGTAATACCGGCCGTCAAAAAACTGGCCCCAATTAGTAAAACAGTTGTCGTCAGTGACAGGTCAGCGGGAATCAGTGCCCCATAAAAAAATTCCATGCGCTATTCAGTTGGTTTAAGCGGAAATAAACAACCCCGTATGACTATTCTTCTGGTGGTAATTCAAAAACCAACAGAATTCCCCGTATTTTTACTCATATCATTTCCTCCGGTTGATCGATACAGTGCCTGCCATGAGTGCCTCGACTGATCTTGCCCCCACTCCCTCAAATTCGCGACTGACCGGCTATATCGGCTGGCTGCTGGCGGCTTTGTTTTTCAGCTACGGCTGGGTCTTGCGCGTATCTCCCAGTGTGATGGTTGAGCAACTGATGCGCGATTTTGCTGTAACCGGTGCCATTATCGGCAATCTATCGGCGGTTTATTTCTATGCTTATGCCGTTCTTCAAATGCCGGTTGGTCTGGCGCACGATCGCTGGGGACCGCGCCGGGTGCTGACGGTTATGAGCCTTGTTGCAGGTAGCGGAGCTCTGGTTTTTGCCATGGCACCCTCTGTCGAGATTGCCTACATCGGCCGCGCCTTGATCGGCACCGGATCCGCCTTTGCGCTTGTCGGCTCGATGGTGCTGGCATCACGATGGCTCCCGCAAAGGAATTTTGCATTTTTTACCGGCATCGCCTTGTCTATCGGCCTGCTTGGCGGTGCCGCCGGTCAAGGCCCGCTGGCCTTTCTGGTTCAGATGCTGGGCTGGCGCGAAGCAATGACGATAGTGGCTGGTGGCGCTGTTGTCCTGTCGCTGCTGATCTGGATCCTGACCCGCGATCACCCTCCCCAAAGCCCGCTTAAAAAGCCTCCTTCAACAGAAAAACCAGTTGGCGCCCTGGCAGCTTTGTGGCAGGTGGCCCGCAACCGCCAGACCGTTTACGTCTCCATGTTCGCCTGTCTGGTGGGCGCACCCTCACTGGCCTTTGGCGCACTTGGGGGCGTGCCTTATACTATGCAGGCTTTTGACATATCGCGCACGGAAGCTGCCTTTTCCATGTCGTTCACGCTTTTTGGCTGGATGATCGGTGGGCCGTTCTGGGGCTGGATTTCAGATCGCCTCCAGCGTCGCAAACTCCCCATTATTATCGGGGCGCTTATCACCACCTCAAGCATGGCAGCCGCCATCTACATGCCTGGCATTAATCTGGAACTGTTTCGAATTTTCCTGTTTATCAACGGGTTTGCCGCCGGTACCATGGCCATCAGCTACGCCCTCATCAAAGAACACAATGCCGGCAACGGGTCAGGTGCCGCCATGGGGCTTGTCAATATGATGGCGGTTGCAGGCGGTGCAATTTTTCAGCCCATTGTCGGGCTTCTGCTCGATAACCAGTGGCAGGGCGTTTTGGTGGATGGCGCACGCATCTATTCGCAAGAGGCTTACGCCAATGCCTTCATTCTTCTTCCCACGCTCTATTTCGGCAGTCTGGTGTTTGGCCTGTGCATCAGGGAAACCCATGGGCGACCGGTTATAAAAGCGAGGCTGGAAAAATAGGCAGTGAAATTCTTCAAAGCCCCTCCTCCTTGTGGGGAGGGGTTGGGGTGGGGGTCTTCTTAAACTTCAACTTCTCATAAGGTGCTGATTAACAAGATCAGTGTGAATGCGCCAAGGCGCATACTTGACCTCTTTACCCCCCACCCTCAATCCCTCCCCACAAGGAGGAGGGAGGCAGATTGGCACTTAACCGAAACAGCAGTGGCCCAAAGCCGGGACGGTGCGGGGTATTCCAAATAACCCAATCCCACTTTAAAGCGAAGTAGCCGCTCTTGCCGCCTGATCATATTGCCCCGATAAAGCTCGCAACAGACCGGCCAACCGCGTCAGGTCTTCGCGGTTTATATTGAGGCTTTCGAGTGAGGAAATGAGGCATTTTTCGCGAATATCGCGGTAGCGCTCACAGGCCTTTTTTCCTTCATCCGTAGTTTGGGAATATTTTTCCTTACCCTGGCGAGTGGATGCAATAAACCCGGATTTTTCCAGTTTTTTAAGGGCGTAGGTCACCGTATGGGTATCTTCCAGATTTAACATCAGGCAGATATCGGCCAGACGCTTGGCGCGGGCGCGGTGATTGACAACATGCAGCACCAGCACATCCAGAGAACTCAAATCTGCAATTCCGCTTGCCGTCATGGCCCGCACACACCAGCGCTGATAGGAATTGACCGCAATGTTCATTGCAAATTCAACCTCGCTCAATTCAGGAACTTCCGAATTCGCCAGATGTGCCGATGACACAATCGGCTCATGTTTGTTTTCTTGTCCGCTCATTGATGCAACTCCAGGTTCTATTTTGATTATGTTAAAACCATAAACATGATTTGTCGATAAATTATTGACGTTTTATATTTTATATGTTTTCTGGAGTGAACTTCTCCCTCAACGAATTACTGACAATATGACCGATAAAATTCAAGCAGATGCAAAGTGGGAATTCTGGATTGACCGTGGCGGCACCTTCACCGACATCGTCGCACTGACACCCGGTGGCGAGATAAAAGCGCACAAACTACTCTCGGAAAACCCCGATGTTTATCGCGATGCAGCTGTAGCGGGCATCCGGCATTTCCTCAAACTTGACGATGCCGAGGTCATTCCCCCGGCATTAATCCGCGCCGTTAAAATGGGCACCACGGTTGCCACCAACGCGCTGCTGGAACGTCAGGGCGATGCCACTGTTCTGGTCACCACAACAGGGTTTCGCGATGGCTTGAAAATCGGCTATCAGGCCCGGCCGAGAATTTTCGACCGCCACATCATCAAGCCGGAAATGCTGTTTGATGACGTAATTGAAGTAGACGAACGCGTCACCGCCAATGGTGAAATCGACACCCCGCTGAATATTGAAAAAGCCCGCACAGACCTGCAACGCGCCTATGACAGCGGCATTCGCTGTGCAGCAATCGTCTTTGTCCACGGCTATCGTTATCACGCCCATGAATTGCGCGTGGCTGAACTGGCAGAAGAAATCGGTTTTACCCAAATATCAGTGAGCCACAAGGTCTCCGCCTTGATGAAATATGTCAGCCGTGGCGATACCACCGTGGTTGATGCCTATCTCTCGCCCATTCTGCGGCGTTATGTGCAACAGGTGGCGTCCGAATTATCCGGCGGCAGCGAAACAGAAGCTGCCCCCAAACTCATGTTCATGCAGTCCAATGGCGGGCTGACCTCAGCCGGTCTTTTTCAGGGCAAGGATGCCATATTGTCCGGTCCTGCCGGTGGCGTCGTCGGCGCTGTTAAAACCAGTGCAATGGCCGGTTTTGATAGTATCATCGGCTTCGATATGGGCGGCACCTCAACTGACGTGTCGCATTATAATGGCCACTACGAGCGCACCTTTGAGACCGAGGTTGCCGGTGTGCGCATGCGCGCACCGATGATGCTGATCCACACGGTAGCTGCCGGTGGTGGCTCGATTTTACAATTTGACGGTGCGCGTTTTCGCGTCGGCCCGCAATCAGCCGGTGCCAGTCCCGGCCCCAAATGCTACCGTAAATCAGGCCCATTGACGATTACCGATGCCAACCTGATGCTGGGCAAGCTGAACGCTGATTATTTCCCGGAAATCTTCGGGCCCAATGCTGACCAGCCCCTCGATGCAGCCGTTGTGAAACAGGCATTTGAGGAGATGGCAAAGGAAGTTGGCGATGGCCGCACACCTGAAGATGTGGCTGAAGGGTTTTTAAAAATCGCCATTGAAAACATGGCCCAGGCAATCAAGAAAATTTCAGTCCAGCGCGGCTATGATGTCACCTCATACACGCTGTCGTGTTTCGGCGGGGCCGGTGGCCAGCATGCCTGCCTGGTGGCTGATGCACTTGGCATGAAACGCATTCTCATTCATCCTCTCGCCGGCATTCTGTCGGCTTACGGCATGGGGTTGGCTGATATTTCCGCCAGCCGCAGCGAGGCAATCGAACTGCCGCTGGGTGATGAAGGCCTTGTCGAAGTAAAACGCGCCATAGATGAACTGGCCACCCTCAACCGCGATGAACTGGAAGCCCAGGGCATTGATGAAGCCCATACCAACACCACCATGCACGCGCATTTGCGCTATGAAGGCACCGACACAGCCCTGCTGATTGCCACCGCCACCAAAGCCATCATGCGCGAGAACTTTGAAATCGCTCACAAAAACCAATTCGGATTTATCACCCCGGAAAAACAAATCATCATTGAGGCCCTGACAGTGGAAACCACCGGCGGCGGCTCAAAAATTGAGGAGCCTGACTTCGAAACTGTCACCGCAACACCTGAAGCAGCATCAACTACAAAAATCTTTGCCAATGGCAGCTGGCATGACGCCCCGATTTACAATCTCGAAAACCTCGAACCCGGCCACACAATGCACGGCCCTGCCCTGATAATCGAACCCCATGGCTCGATCGTGATTGAGCACGGCTGGACCACGCGTATCACGCCAAAGCGCCATCTGGTAATGGAACGTCACCAGGAACTCGAACGCATCTCTGCCATCGGCACCAAAGCCGACCCGGTGATGCTCGAAATCTTCAACAATCTGTTCATGTCAATTGCCGAACAAATGGGTATTACCCTGCAAAACACGGCGTATTCGGTCAACATCAAGGAACGGCTTGATTTTTCCTGCGCGGTTTTCAACAAAGACGGCACCCTGATTGCCAACGCCCCGCACATGCCGGTTCATCTCGGCTCCATGGACCGCAGTGTTGAAACCATCATCGAGCAAAACGACAATATGCAGCCCGGCGACGTCTATGTGCTCAATGCACCGTATAATGGCGGCACCCATCTGCCCGACATCACCGTCATAACCCCGGTGTTTGACGATGCGGCAAAAGACATCCTCTATTATGTCGCCAGTCGCGGCCACCACGCTGATGTCGGCGGCATGGCGCCGGGCTCCATGACCCCGCGCGCCACCCACATATTGCAGGAAGGCGTGTTGATTGACAATTTCAAGATGGTTGATCAAGGCGTGTTTCAGGAAAAAGCCCTGTTTGATATTCTAACGTCGGGACAATACCCCTGCCGCAATCCCGCCCAGAATGTTGCCGATTTAAAAGCCCAGGTTGCCGCCAATGAAAAAGGCGTGGTTGAATTGCGCAAGATGGTTAAACACTTCGGCCTCGACGTTGTTCATGCCTATATGGATCATGTACAGGACAATGCCGAAGAAAGCGTGCGCCGCGTAATTGATGCACTCACACCGTCCGAATTTACTTATGAAATGGATCAGGGCAGCCAGATACAGGTCAAAATCACCGTCGACCGGAAAACCCGCTCTGCCACCGTCGATTTTACCGGAACCAGCCCCCAGCAGGCCAGTAACTTCAATGCCCCGCGCCCGGTAACACGCGCTGCCGTCCTTTATGTGTTCAGGTGCATGGTCAATGACAACATCCCCATGAATGCCGGTTGCCTCAAACCCATAAAGATCATCATCCCCGATGATTGCATGCTGGCACCAAAATATCCCGCCGCCGTGGTTGCCGGAAATGTGGAGGTATCGCAAGCCGTCACCGATACATTGTTCGGTGCTCTGGGAGCCATGGCCGCCGCCCAGGGGACCATGAACAACCTCAATTTCGGCAATGATACTTACCAGTATTACGAGACCATTTGCGGTGGCTCAGGTGCCGGGCCGGACCACGATGGCACCAGCGCCGTCCACACCCACATGACCAACACCCGCCTCACCGACCCTGAAATTCTTGAGTGGCGCTATCCGGTGTTGCTGGAAAGTTTTGAAATCCGCGAAGGCTCCGGTGGCAGAGGCGCGTTCAACGGAGGTGACGGCACTTTACGCAAAATTAGCTTCAACCAGAAAATGGACTTATCCTTACTCACCGGTCACCGCCGCATCCCACCTTTTGGTCTCAATGGTGGCAACAACGGTCAATGCGGTAAAAACTCGGTGCGCCGTAAAGATGGTACAATTGAAGAATTACAAGGCTGTGATCAAACCGTGGTCGAAGCTGGCGACACCATCATCATCCAAACCCCCACCGGCGGCGGCTATGGGGCCGAAAAATGAATGAAACCAAAACAGGGGATTTCTCATGACCAACATACTGATCACCGGTGCCAACCGTGGTATCGGACTTGAATTGACCCGCTGTTATATTGCCCGCGGCGACACGGTTATCGCCTGTTGTCGCTCGCCACAAAAGGCTGAGGATCTTCACCAGATTAAAGAAAATGCCGACGACAGTATAATCATTCATGAACTTGATGTGACGGACGCAAATTCCATCACTGCCCTGAAGGCCTCTCTTGGCTCTATGACAATTGATATTCTTATCAATAATGCCGGTATCATCAGCCCCAGGATCCAGTCCACCCGGGAAATGGATTTTGACGGGTTTTTAGAAACACTTAACGTCAACACCTTGTCACCGCTGCGTATGCTACAGGCCTTTATCGGCCCGTTGAAAGCATCATCTGCGCCTAAAGCCATCACAATTTCCAGTGATATGGGCTCGTTCACCAGCCCTTCCACTGACAGAATTGCCTATCGCACCTCAAAAGCCGCCGTCAACCGCATCATGTGTGCCGCTGCACAGGATTTGAAATCCGAGAACATTATCATAGCCCTCATACACCCAGGCTGGGTCAAGACAGATATGGGCGGTTCCAGTGCCCCAATCACACCGCCTCAAAGTGCTGCGGGTGTGGTCAAGGTCATTGATAATCTGAATATTGATGCTTCAGGTGGGTTTTTTGCCTGGGACGGATCAACAATCGCGTGGTAGGTAATTTTTTGCACACTTTTGACAACAAAAAACAAAAAAATCTGAAACCGTTTACATTTTTATAGATTAAGAAAGACCCATTGAATACTACATAAAACAAACAATGGCTTAAGTGTCGGTTCTGTATTTCCACTTCATTTATCAAAATCACCCTTCATAGGGCAATACTCATAGAAACCACCCTGCGATGAAGATTTTCTTATTCCCTTATGGGCAAATCAGTATAGAATGAAAGCTACAAACCCGAAAAAGAGGAGTATGTCATGGATTTTTCTCGCAAGTTAACCGCAATTACGATCCTTGTCGTTTTCGTTTTCGTGTCTGCCATTGTCGCGGGCCTGATTTAAGCCCCCACGCGAAGCACAGGATGTTTTGTGGCAGTTAAATAATCACAATAAAAACAATAGCCTACAGCAAGTAACCAGCGCTGCAACTTCGGTTGCAGCGTCTATACCTGATCACGCCTGAGCGGTTGCGCCATGCAATGAACGCCACCACCGCACATGGTGATCATTGACATATCAGGCGCATGGACTTCAAAGCCCAGGGCTTTCAGCCTCTGGTTCAGATCAACACTTGCCGCTGTTGACAGGATGCGGTCGCCTCCCAATGACATCACATTACATCCCAACGCCATAGTATCCTTGAAACTGACCGGGACAATTTCGATGTTCTTTGATTTGAGCCAGCTTAAAACATCATCGGGAACGCTATCCAGACACACAGCGGCACAGTTTTCAGCCAGCATGCACACCATGATATCGATATGCACATAAAATTCGTCGATTGCAGCGTATTTGACCTCCCAGCCCTCTTTTTCCATCCAGCCACCAATCTGGCGGGCGGAAACTTCTTCACAGCGCAGACCGGTATAGCCAATCAACACACACCCCGGTGCAATCAGGTTGAAATCCCCTCCTTCAAAATTACCGGCAGATACCAGGTCGTAGATCGGAATTTCCTGTGACAGATAAAACCTCAGCGCTGCGGAATATTCACCGCGCCTGCGCGGATTGGCCAATTGGCAGATCACCGCACCAAAAGGTGTCATAAAGCTCGAATCCCGGGCATAGATTGCATAAGACAGTGCTTCATCAGCCGGTAAAGTATGGACGTTGACGCCCGCACTTTCATAGATTTCAACCATTTCGCGGTATTGCCGCACCGCATCCTGCTTGTTCCACGTGAGCCCCAAACGTTCACTGTCACGCACAACAGAGCTAAAACGGGCATTATCCATCAGACCGAAGGTTTCAATCGGCCCCAGAAGCACATCACGCAACACGCCATATTCTGAATTGATCCCCCAATTCTCGAGTACCGGCGTGCCGCCCTCAAGCTGACGCGCCCTTAGCGGCAACACTTTTGGAGAAGTATTCTTATTGTTCATTTTTACCCCCTGCAATTAGTGAATCCCAGAATTAGGATACAGGGTGGCCCGAACAGAGGGTAAAATGCAATGGTTCTATTTTGTAAGGCGCTGTTTCAACAATTTGAGATATTCCTCATCTCTTCCTTGTGGTGCCACCACTGCCAGTGCCGCTGAGCAGGCCGGTTTGTAATTCGCAGCCATTCCGGTTTTGACGCAATTGCCCACTTGCCAGCCCGGTGGAAGCTCGGCCAGATCAACGTCGCGCCATTTTGGATGGCCTTACTGCTTCAGGCGCTCGAGGTTTGTCAAAATAATACTGGAAAAATCCGAAACTGCCTTGCAGCTGTTTCTATGATATGAATTTTTGGATGCCTTGTAATCATAGGTCATCAACACCGCCTTCACCGCTACGGTGTTTACGGGTTCAGATTGAAAAGCATAGGTACCACCGGCAATTTCACTCGGTGTATACGTCGCCAGAAGTGCCGGTTCTTTAATATTCAGCAGATGGAACCTGGTGCCATCTATATCAGCCTCGGAAAACAGTTTTGTCGGGGCACCCGCCACATAAAAAACCGCATCAATTTCGCCGTTCAATAACATCGGTAAAGCTTTCGCTGCCCCGATTGCCAGCCTGTCCACATCCTGGACGCGCAATATATCAAGAACGAGGGTGGCAGTCAGAAAAGTTCCGCTGTCGACCTTGCCGATCGCAACTTTCAGACCAGACAAGTCAGAAAGACTGTTGATGCTGCGGTCGCTCAAAACCTGCACTTCTTCATTGTACAGCGGATACATGATACGCACACCGAACAAGGATCGCTTCAGCTCCGGGTCATTGCGTGCATAGGTTTGCACATATTCCAGCACATCGCTTTGAACAATGCCGAATTGCGTGTTCTTGCGCTTCTTTACCGCTACCAGGTTTTCAAGCGAACCGGCACTTTCATTGACATTGAGTGTCAGGCCACACTGGCCCGCCAGCGCGGCAATATCGCGGCCTATCTGGATATAGGTACCCTTGGCACCGCCGGTCATAATATTCTTTTCAAATTCCTGCGCCTGTGCGCCTCCAGCCGACACCACAATAAACAACATGATGGCCAACACTGTCTTGATTGTCATTGGTATTTCCTCCCAGGTTACATTTGGTCGACAGCCTCAGCATTGACCTTCAAATTGACGTATCATGTCGCGCATCACTAACGTCGGCACCTGCGGAAAAACCGATGAAAGTGCGGGTACCAGACATTCCCCGCTGATCAGTTTTGCTTTCAGGCGATTTCGGCTGACGGGCTGCAACCGATACAGACCGGGCATGGCAGCCAGCGCCAGTTCCACTTTCTTGGGGTTGCGGGGTTTGCGCGGCTTCGAAGAAGTGACCGGTAACGCCACTGTGGCACCGGCACTACCGCTGTCACCTTCTGATATTGCCCCAAGCTCGACCTTTTTAATTTCTCCCGGCGCAGGGGTTATTCGGGCAATCTGTGTAGGCGGGTTAATAACAGCAGGAGCCTGAAGTGCATTAATTTTTCCCACCAGAGATGTCAGTTCACTTTTAATTTTTGTTACTTCCTGCAGCAGCTGCGGCTTTTCTTCCAACGTCGCTTCATTATAGGCAAGCTGCTGCGAACTCAGGTAAGCCCGCACTATTTTCAGGTTTTTGTTGAGGTTTTCAATTTTAATCGTCCGCGCCTGCTCAGCCTGACTGTCTGGCGCATTTTTCGGCTGGGGCTTGGCTTCAGAAACGTCGGCCGGCACGGGTGGGGGAACAAATCGTGTCACACTTGCAGCCTCGGAACTCTTAACTTCTGCGGGCAGCGAAGAGGCAGCAGTTATTTTTTCCATGACCACAGGATCGGGTTTCACACCAATAAAGTTGGTAGCCAGGGCAACCTCGGTGTTTTTGTCACTTTCCCTGGGCAGTTCCTGGGAATTCACCAGCAGCACGACGAACACTCCGGCCGCGAGCATCGCTGCCGAGCCAAATTTTACCCTTCTTGCCCAAACATCTGAAGCAGATGAGGCTTGCAGGCGGTCGATGTCAACGCGCTGGTTTCGCATCTGGTCTGCCACCGGTTTTTTTTCGAGGTCTGCAGATGGAGGCTGATCCCGGCCGCTCAGGCTTTTCGCCAACTCCTTGATCAGATCATGATCAACATCAACATCTTCCGGTTCCAGTGTAATTTGATCGCGCCTGCCCGCTTTGATAAGATCGAAATACGCTGATTCAATCTTGGGCAGTTTAATTTCCTGAGGATCATCCGCTGCCGTTGTGGCGTCTGAAACCTTGTCTTCCGAAGCATCACCCCCAATGCCCTCGACCGGCTCAGAGCTCACCTTGAAAAGTTCATGCTCAGGAGTGCCTCCAAAGGACGGGTTATCGACCTCAAGACTCGATTGGCGATTTTCAAATTGCTGACTAACCCGCCTGGAAAATTCCGGTTTGAGTGTGTCTGGCGTCGATTTATCGGGCCGCTTTGGTTTCGTCTTTTTTAGGGGAGTGCTGCATTTTCGATTTTTTCGGGAGTATCCATGGTAATCATTTACTGTCTCCGACATGGGGCGTTCCTTCAGGTTTAATCTAGCCCCCACCAGCACGCTGAAGGGAAAAGCATAAATGTGACCACAATGTGAAAACTACCAAAGTATTCATTCCGCTGTCCGGCATAATTTATTGATATCGTTACTTTATAAATAACGAATCACTTAGAATTTGAGTGATTTTAACCCTACGCGGCAGCTTCAACACTGCTGCGGCCAAGTCCAAGCAACCGGCAGATTGCATAGACCATATCTGCCTTGTTCATCGTATAGAAATGAAAGGTGTCGACACCTCTGTCCAAAAGATCAATGACCTGTTCTGCGGCCACGGCCACCGCAATCAGTTGCCGGGTTTCCGGGTCATCATCGAGACCGTCAAAACGTTCAGCCAGCCATGTCGGCACACTTGTACCGCATTTTTCAGCAAAGCTGCTCATGCGGCCAAAATGCACGATTGGCAGAATGCCCGGTATAATCGGAATATCCAGCCCGCGTGCCTGCACCCGGTCAAGATAGCGAAAGTAGACATCATTATCAAAAAAGAACTGGGTTATCGCACGGTGCGCGCCAGCATCCACCTTGGCTTGCAGCATATCAATATCAGCATCAATGGTAGCGGATTCAGGATGTTTTTCCGGGTATGCGGACACAGAAATATCAAAATCCGCAATGCGTGAAATACCGCCCACAAGATCAGCCGCATTAACATAAGTTCCTGGTTCCGGCGCATAGGCTGTTCCCATACCCCCTTGAGGATCGCCACGCAAAGCGACGATATTGCGCACGCCCATCTGCCAGTAATTGGACACAATTTCATCAACTTCACTGCGCGGTGCTCCCACACAGGTTAAATGCGCCGCCGGCTCCAAAGTGGTTTCCTCCAGCAACCTTTTAACAGTGGCGTGCGTGCGTTAACGCGTGGTGCCGCCGGCACCATAAGTGACCGACACAAAAGTGGGGGAAACTGGTGCAAGCCTTTAAATCGACGACCACAGACCTTTCTCCATTGCATCGGATTTTGGCGGGAAGAATTCAAATGAAACTTTTGGCAATCGCGAATTTTGACTTCGGCTTGGTCTGTTTTCTGAAAGCATTACGCCTGTTCCGCCTTACCGGTTACTTCATCAAATTGAGCAGATATCCCCTTGCCCCCCGCCAGCCATAAAGAAACGGTCAGTTGCGTGTCATTTCCGGGCCGGTCTTCCAGGCTTAGATTTTGGGTTTTCTGAATGTCCAGCCCGGCAGCCTTGATCCAGTCAATCATCTGATCATCGTCAAAGCCCAGACGTCGGTGCGCATAGGTTTCGCGTAAAAATTCCAGTTCATGGCGACCAAAATCAGCTATCAGCAATACACCGTCCGGTTTAAGGATGCGCCCGGCCTCAAGAATGGCATTTTGCGGATCATCGAGAAAGTGCAGCACCTGATGAATAATCACTGCATCGGCGATGTTATTGTCATAGGGCAGGTTAAACAAATCCCCCTGCCTTACATGACAGTGCGCCAGGTCCGGTTTATCAAGATTGCTGCGGGCAAACGCCAACATCTCCCGGTTCATATCAATGCCGATACCATTGGTGAAGCTGTCAGAGAATAACTCTAAAATTCGCCCCGTTCCGGTGCCAAGATCAATAAATGTATCAAAATGGCGACCATCAAGAATGGCCATCATGGCATCTTCAACCTTGCCTTCGGAAATATGCAGTGACCGAATAAGGTCCCAGTCTGCCGCATTGTTACAGAAATATTCCTGCGCCACTTCGGCTCTGCGCTCACGCACCTGCTCCAGACGCTTGAGGTCGCGTTGCAGTGCGGGATCATCGCCCGGCAAAAGTTCAACAATCATCCGCACCAATGCTGCCTCACGCCCGGTTTGCGACAGGCGAAACAACACCCAGCTGCCCTCGCGAAATCGATTAAGCAATCCCGCCTCACACAACAGTTTCAAATGTCGCGACACCCGCGGCTGGCTTTGCCCGAGTATTTGCGTCAGTTCTTTTACATTGAACTCACCATGAGACAGCACAAACAAAAGGCGCAGCCTTGTTCTCTCGCCCGCACCGCGCAATCCATTCAGGAGACGATCCATATGACAACATCCAATTTGGGTAAAAACATTCGAAATTGATCCTGTGGGCGCCCATTTGCGCCCTGCCAAAAACAGTCCCCGCATGATAACGAAATAGAATCTAATATCAAGATATCTTTATATCTAAATTTTTTATGGTTAAGAAAGAATCAAACCTGCCACTGAAAATCCCTTAATCCGCGATATTTAGGCAACAATCGATACATATTTTTCTAAATGATGGCATGTTAGGAAAATCGCCGCACAAACCATGATACTAAAAATCCAGGAAGAAACACGAAGTTGGTTTGGCAACAGTTTGGCGGAAATCCTGCAAAAACGATCACACTGGATTTATTTTTTTGCCCCCGGGCTTGAATTGTTTAAATAAGTGTTAATGTATATATCGGGACAAGATGTGATAGTTATGTTGAATTCGGCCAAAATCGTGCTGGCAGACTCTGATCTTTTGAGTTAAACATTTAAGCGTAAATGACAGGTAAGAATGAACCGAAAAATGAAAAGAACAATTGATTTTAAATTCTGGAACTTGAGAAATCCTGGCACTCCCCGGATCGCCGGTTCAGTATGCTCAATTTTCAGCGTTTTCTTTTTGGCGGCAAGCCTTGTCGTATCACCGGCTTCCGCGGCAAGCGATTCTGCCCAGTCCGGATATTCCGAAGACGCCAGCACCGGTGATGTCAGTGATCCGTTTGAAGGCCTGAACAGGGTAATGTTCTTTATCGGTGATGGCCTTGATACCATGTTTTTACGGCCTATTTCAGTGGCCTATACCACATTCATCCCCAAACCCATCCGCACCGGCGTCGACAATTTCATGTCAAACGTGGCTACACCGGTAACCTTGAGCAATGATCTGTTTCAGGGCGAATGGGAAAGAGCGGGAACGACCGCCAAGCGTTTTGTCATCAATTCCACCGTCGGCATAGGCGGTCTGTTGGATGTAGCAGCCAAACAGGGCCTGCCCGGACACACGGAAGATTTCGGTCAAACCCTTGCTGTTCATGGCGTAGGTTCCGGCCCATATCTTTTCATACCTATCCTGGGCCCGGCCACACCTCGCCATCTGGCCGGACGTTTTGTCGATCTGTTTACCGATCCCTGGACATATATCCTATACAGAAAACCGACATTGGTTCGATTGGCTCCAACCGCTGTAGTTTCAATTTCCGCGCGTGGCGATGCTGATGCCGCGTTGACCAGCATCAAGGAAACATCTCCAGACTATTATTCATCGATTAAAAATCTTTATTCCCAAAGCCGGCGCAACGCTATTAATAACGGCCAGATTGACAATAATGACCTTGTCGACATACCCGAGTTTGATTCGCGATAAATCAACCCAAATCGCCGTATTTACGTTTAGAGCGTAACTTCCAACATGTAAGCTAATGGGACTTAAATTTGCATGATGAATTTCAACAAAAATCTGACTGAAGCAGTACGCTCCAGACGCAGTGTTATTGCCACACTCCTGTTCGCAGCCATCGTTTTGGCGACGGGATTATTAACGCCAAACTCTGCTTTTGCCTCTCCCCAGGCGGAAGCCATGGTGAAAAAATTCGGCAATCAGGTTATCAAAATCCTCGCCAGCAATGGTCCGGTAAGCCAGCAGGAGAAACAGTTTAAATCTGCATTTCTTCGCAATGCTGATATCAGCACAATTGGCAGGTTTACACTGGGTAAATACGCCAGAACAATCAAACCTTCAGAGCGTCGCGAATTCAACCGGTTACTTGGCCGTTTCATCGTCAAAGTTTTCATTGGTCGCATGAGGGGAACCAAGAGCACCGGTCTTAAGGTTCTTGGAACAACTGAACGCAAAAAAGGTCGTGATTTCCTTGTCAAAAGCCTGGTTAATCTGCCCGACGGAGCACCTATTCGCGTCAATTGGCGCATTTTCAAAAACAAAAGCGGCCGCCTGAGACTTTTCGATATCAGTATTGAAGGCTTGTGGCTTGCGCAGGAACAACGTTCGATTTTTGTCAATGTCATCAGCCGCAATGGTGGGAAAATCAGCGCCTTACTCACCCATTTAAAACAACAGATTGCCAAATAAAGCTATCTATTCTAGGCTTGGAATACCAAATATTCCTATGTAGAATCAACTCAGGCAGAGGAAGTATATCTAAACATGTTAGCGTAGGGGGATTATGTCTACATGATGAAATTCAATATTAATACGGCCAAAGCATCGCGTCAGAGACGCAATTTGCTCGCGGCATTTATGATTTTTGCCGCTACACTTACAACAGGTTTCCTCAACCCGGCCAGTGCTCAAACGGTGCCAGAGGTTAAGTCCATGGTGACGAATTTCGCCAACCAGGTTCTTTATATTCTGGCCAGCGACAAATCGGTAAGCCAGCAGAAGCAACAGTTTGGC
Organism: Alphaproteobacteria bacterium; assembly: GCA_024278055.1. Taxonomy (GTDB): domain Bacteria; phylum Pseudomonadota; class Alphaproteobacteria; order Rhizobiales; family JAJFHR01; genus JAJFHR01. The sequence goes on from JAJRTY010000167.1 coordinate 67,886, forward strand.
AAAATTTTCCTGCACAATGCCGATATGGCGGCAATTTCCAAATTTACACTGGGGAAATTTGCCCGGAGGATTGAGACTTCACAAGCAAAGCGGCTTCAGAAACTCCTTGGTAATTATATTGTCCAGCTCTTCGTTGTTAAATTGAGAGGAACCCAAAGCGAGGGCCTTGAAGTTACCAGCATGACAGAGAACAAAAAGAATATTGATTATCTGGTTAAAAGCGTCATCAAAATCCGCAAGGTACCGGGTTTTTCAAATTCACCTATACCGGTAAAATGGCGTATCAAGAGAAACGACGAGGGTAACCTCAAACTACATGATATCAATATCGGTGGCTTTTGGCTGGCTCAGGAGCAGCGTTCGTCCTTTGTCAATCTGATTAGCCGCAACAACGGAAAAGTCAGCTCACTACTGGATTATTTGCAGAAAGAAACTCAGTAAACTTCAGACTCTTCCCGCGTCAATCGCGTGAAAAACGTTTATATTTAAGACGGCTCGGGCGCTCGGCCGCAGGCCCCAGACGGCGTTTGCGATCGGCTTCATAGTCCTGATAATTGCCTTCAAACCACTCCACATGACTGTCGCCCTCAAACGCCAGCATGTGGGTGGCAATGCGATCGAGAAACCAGCGGTCATGGCTGATGACAATGGCACAGCCGGCAAAATTTTCGAGACCATCTTCTAAGGCCCGCAGGGTTTCAACATCAAGATCATTGGTCGGTTCATCAAGCAATAACAGGTTGGCACCTGATTTTAACACTTTGGCCAGATGCACGCGATTGCGCTCCCCTCCAGACAGAATACCAACAGGTTTTTGCTGATCGCCACCTTTGAAATTAAACGCCCCTACATAGGCCCGACTGGCCATGGTGCGCTTGCCAAGCTGAATGACATCGAGCCCGTCAGATATTTCCTCCCATACGGTTTTCTTGGGGTCCAGCACATCACGTGATTGATCAACATAGCCAATTTCAACTGTCTCCCCCACTTTTAACGAACCGCTGTCGGGCGTCTCCAGCACTGTCAGCATACGAAACAGTGTGGTTTTGCCTGCCCCGTTGGCGCCGATGACACCGATGATCCCCCCCGGCGGCAGGCGAAATGACAGATCTTCGATCAAAAGCTCGTCACCATAGCCCTTGTTGAGATTTTCAGCCTCAATCACAATGCCGCCAAGGCGCGCACCGGGTGGAATTGTGATTTGCGCCTTACCGTTTTGTTCTTTGGCTGATTGATTTAACAGATCATCATAGGCGTTAATGCGGGCTTTCGACTTGGCCTGACGTGCCCGCGGGCTGGCTTGTATCCATTCCAGTTCCCGCGACAACGCGCGCTGACGCGCTTCTTCCTGAGAACCTTCCAGAGCCAGACGTTTATGTTTTTGTTCCAGCCATGAGGAATAATTTCCTTCGTAGGGAATGCCGCGGCCGCGATCAAGCTCCAAAATCCAGCCGGTGACATTATCGAGGAAATAGCGATCATGAGTGATCAGCACCACGGTGCCATTATACTCACGCAAATATTGCTCCAGCCATGCAACCGATTCAGCATCGAGATGGTTGGTCGGCTCATCCAGCAACAACAGATTGGGTTGCGCCAGCAACAACCGGCACAATGCCACCCGGCGGCGCTCACCACCTGACAGTTTGGTAACATCACTTGTCCCATCTGGACAGCGCAGGGCTTCCATTGCCATTTCAACTTTGGATTCAAGATCCCAGGCATCCGCTGCTTCAATTTTTTCCTGAATATCGGCCTGTTCTTCAATTACCGCATTCATTTCATCATCGCTTAAAGGTTCTGCAAACCGGGCGGAAACCTCTTCAAACCGATCCAGCAGCGCTTGTGTCTCGGCAACGCCTTCCATAACATTGCCCATGACATCTTTAGCCGGATCCAGTTCCGGCTCCTGGGGTAAATGGCCAACTTTTACGCCGTCAGCTGCCCAGGCTTCTCCCTGAAATTCGGTTTCAACGCCCGCCATGATGCGCAAAAGCGTGGATTTACCGGACCCGTTAAGGCCGATAACGCCGATTTTAACGCCAGGAAAAAACGACAGGCGGATATCGCTCAACACCTGCTTGCCACCAGCAAAAGTCTTGGACAGGTCATTCATAACGTAAATATACTGGTAGGCAGCCATTCAAACAGATCCTCGGATTCGGGGGGAAATTTAATGTGATTCGAAATCTTTTAACCGACCAGGGCACATATCGCAATGACTGACCTTAAGGATTTATCGGCTCGACACGTAATATGCGACCGTTGGCGGAATCGGTCAGCAGATATAAAAACCCGTCAGGCCCCTGGCGTACGTCACGAATACGCTCATCAAGTTTTGCCAAAATCCGCTCTTCGGCAACGATGGTCTCGCCCTTCAAAACCAGGCGCACAACCAGCCGGGATTTAAGCGCCCCGATAAACAGGTTCCCCCGCCATTTGGCAAACCTGTCCCCAGTATAAAACGCCATGCCTGAAGGGGCAATAGAGGGATCCCAGTAATAGATCGGTTGCTCAAGGCCGGGCTTTCTGGTTCCCACACCAATTTTCTTGCCGGAATAGTATTCTCCATAGGAAATTATCGGCCAACCATAGTTTTTTCCAGCCTCGGGCACATTGATCTCATCTCCCCCCTGGGCACCGTGTTCATGTATCCATAATTTACCGGTCTCAGGATGAAGGGCAGCTCCCTGGGGATTGCGATGCCCCAGCGACCAGACTTCCGGGCGGTAGCCTGCCCGCCCGACAAATGGATTGTCTTGCGGGATCGATCCATCCCGATTAATGCGTATCACCTGGCCACGGTTAATGCTGAAATCCTGAACCCGCTCTCGTTGTGCCCTGTCCCCGATGGTAAAAAACAGCGTATTGTCGCGGGCTAAAACCAGTCGCGAGCCAAAGTGCCGCCCGCCCTCACTTTTGGGCCACGCCCTGAAAATCACCTTCACATCTGTCAGTTGCAGGTTCTTTAAATCCAGCCGCGCACGGGCAACAGCTGTGGCACCACCGCCTTTTCCGGGCTCGGCATATGAAAAGTAAATCGTATAATTGTTTTTAAAATCACGATCAGGCAACACATCAAGCATACCGCCCTGTCCCTGCGCATAAACATCGGGCACGCCTTTAAGGGGGGCTGAGACCACACCTTTCGGCGATACCAGTCGCAACGTGCCGCCAAGTTCGGAAACAATCATTGAGCCAGATGGCAGAAAAGCCAGACCCCAGGGATACTCCAGCCCCTTGGCTAGTGTGACCACTCGCAATCTGTAATCCTGGCTCTGGTAAATCTCCACCGGCTGGGCAAGGAGCGTTTGAGTAAAACTGATGGCCAGAAACAGGCTCAAAAATATTCGATATTGCATAATCGGCAGAGTATCATTGCCGGGCCAACATGCAAATCATTCAACTGGATAGGGAAAACTGAATTTCAGATTTTTGCCTGAATGCTAAAAGGAGTATCATTGATGAAACTCCCGAGTTACGCCAGCACGGAAAGCCAACACAATGACACGAAAAATAAATTTGAATGCCGACATGGGCGAAGGCTTTGGTGCCTATGACATCGGCAATGACGATGGTCTGATACAAATCATCAAATCTGCCAATATCGCTTGTGGATTTCATGCCGGCGATCCCGATGTCATGCATCGAAATGTCATGGCAGCAAAGGCCCGCGGCGTCAGTATTGGTGCCCACCCCGGTTTCAATGACCTGTGGGGTTTTGGCCGCAGAAAAATTGATATGTCCCTGTCAGCACTTGAACATGCTATCACTTATCAGATCGGTGCCCTGCAGGCTATCGCTGCTTATTCTGGCCTCAAGGTAACGCACCTGAAAGCCCATGGCGCGCTCGCCAATATGGCCGCAGTCGACAAGGAAATGGCACTGGCCATCGGCCGCGCCATAAAGGTCGTTGACCCCGATATTATTTATGTGGCACTGGCCGGCTCACAAATGGAGACCGCCGCCAATGAGCTTGGTCTTAGGCTGGCCCGCGAGGGTTTTGCCGACCGTCAATATGATGATGACGGCAATCTTGCCTCACGAAAACTCGACGGAGCCGTGTTTAAAGATCCAGAAGTGGCCCTGAAACAGGTGTTGCGCATGGTCGAGCACGGAGAAATCGTCACCCGCAGCGGGAAAATTATCCAATGCCGGATCGACACCATTTGCGTCCATGGCGATGAACCCACCTCTTTGGCGGTCGCCCGTCATGTGAGAGAGGGTCTTGAACAAGCCGGTATTGATGTGGTTACTCTCACCAAAATGGACCTGGATTGTGAAAATTAACGCCTCTGGCGACACCGCCGTCATTGTAGAGTTCGGCGACAAGGTTGATCGCAATCTTTCAGATCTGGTGTTGAGTGCGGCGACAATTTTGTCAAATTCAAAGCTCACCGGCGTCATTGAAGTCATTCCCACTTTTCGCTCTCTCATGGTGCAGTATGACCCTCTGGTTACCACTGCCACCCAGGTGATCGCCCGGATTACTCCGCTGATTGGCACCACCGGCAACGACAGAACTTATGCACGAAAATGGTCGATACCCGTATGTTATGAGGAAGAATTCGCCGCCGATATCGCCGAAGTAGCCGCCGCCACCGGCCAGACAATTGAACAGGTTGTCAGATTACATAGCGACGTTTCATATCACGTCTATATGTTAGGGTTTCTCCCCGGCTTTCCCTACCTCGGAGATCTGGCACAAGCCCTGCACCTGCCGCGGCGCACCAACCCCAGAACCCGTGTGCCCAAAGGCTCAATCTCGATAGCAACCTCGCTCACCTCAATCTATCCCTTCGAAAGCCCTGGCGGCTGGCATTTGATCGGCACCACACCGGTAGAGTTGTTTGATTACAACAAAACACCGCCTGCCCTGTTTACTCCCGGTGACCAGTTAAAGTTTGAGGCGGTTTCCAGATCAGAGTTTCTCGACATATCAAAAAAGATATCAGCAGGAAAATACAACCTTGAACCTGTAGAGCTTGCGACATGACCTCGGCGCTGAAAACCTGTGCCCCCGGCGTTCATACAAGTGTTCAGGATTTTGGCCGCACCGGATATCGCCACCTCGGTGTACCAACATCGGGCGCGCTGTGTCGAAGCGATCTCAGGCTGGTCAACCGGCTGGTCGGCAATTGCGCCAACACTGCGGGACTGGAAATCATATTTCAGGGACCGGCCTTCGAAGTCCTTGCCGACAGCATGCGAATTGCGCTCAGTGGTACCGGTGGCACAATTCAGGTATCAGGCATGCCTGCAACCACTTTTCCCGCGTGGCAAAGTGTGCGCCTTGTGCGGGGACAAAAATTTAAAATCACCATCGCCCCCGATCTCGCCTGTTGTTATCTCGCCATCGAAGGTGGTTTTGATTTAGCCCCTGTCATGGGCTCCCTGTCCACCTACACCCGCGCAGCCTTCGGCGGCTACCGGGGCAGAATTCTGGCGGCAGGCGATGAAATTCCACTTGGGTTAAATTCCGTCGACGATAGCGGGGAACAGACTTTTGCCACCCTACCTGATCCGGCCAAAGACGCCCCTGTTCGCATTACCTGGGGCCAACAGGTGGAATATTTCACAACTGCCGGTCGTGCAGCATTTATCTCCCGGGAATATACTATTCTGCCAGCATCAGACCGGATGGGGTATCGTCTGTCCGGTGCCACGCTCGAACATAAATACAGCTTCAATATTGTCTCGGACGCAACCTGCGTTGGCACCATTCAGGTTCCCGGAGATGGTGCGCCTATTATTCTGCTGGCGGATTGCCAGACCACCGGCGGATATCCCAAAATAGCAACGGTAATTTCCAGTGATATTGAAGTGCTGGCGCGTCGGCCACCGGGCAGCAAGGTGCGCTTTTCAGCGGTGAGCGTGAGTGACGCCGAAACCATTGCCCGTGATCATGAAGCAGCCATTGGCACAATCGAGAACAGCCTGATATCCCTGTCACATAGTTCCGGCCTTGATGTTGATGCGCTGTACGAAGCCAACCTGATCAGTGGCATGTTCGATGCCGAAAACCCGCAATCGGACTAAAAATTCTCAACCCGCTGATCATGGTCATTTGCGCCCGTTAAACATCTCGCCAAGAAATACCCCCATAGCGGGCATCGCTGTGTATATTCCCGTTTAACAGTTTAACGCTCCAATTTCTCAAAGAACTAATATGACCACATGCACAATCGGCTTGCTCGTCTTTGACGATGTAGATGAACTTGACTTCATCGGCCCCCTGGAAGTCTTCAACACGATGGACGACATTGCCGCAAAAACCGGCATCGGCTCAGCCAATAAAACCCTGTTCATTTCTCTGAGTGGCAAAGATATTATTGGCACTAAAGGCCTGCGCATTGCAGTGGATTACGCGCTTTTTGATGCCCCTCAACTTGATGTTCTGTGCGTTCCTGGCGGCCGCGGCTTAAGTCGCAAAATTCACAACAGGGAACTGCTGGACTGGATTGCCTCCAAAGCACCGGAATGCACCTGGATTGCCGGATTAAATGCCGGTGTCAATCTCCTATCGGCAGCTGGACTGACCGGCAACAAAAAGCTTGCAACCCATTGGTTCGCCCAACACGATTTCGCTCAAGCAGGCTTCAGGAACGACAAAAATGCCCACCCGGCTTATGTTCGCGACGGCAATCTTCTCACCTCTACCGGCGTTTCCTCCGGCATAGACATGAGCCTGTGGCTGATTGGACGATTGCATTCAATACCGCTTGCCCTCGCCACCCAAAAAGCCATAAATCATCAACGCCAACCGGCCAATATCGCCCTTGTTCAATGATTCAAATTTATATGGCCGAAATAATGGGGTATTTGTCATTTAAGCCACAGGTCATTTGGGTTATGAATAAATTATGGCTGAAATCGCACCCAATCATCGCAAGGTTTTCTTTGTAATCTTTCCCGATTATCAGGTGATTGACGTCGCCGGACCGATGGAGGCATTCGGCAAGGCTAACGATTATGCTGGCGATTATGCCATAAGCCTGCTGGCAAAACAGGCCGGTCCGATACAATCAAGCGGTCCGGTAACCCTGGTTGCCGACAGGTCATATCTGGAGGTAACTGAGCCGGACCTGCTGGATCTCGACACACTTATTGTCTGTGGTGGCGAAGGGGCAAATCGCGCCCTCACCGACAAGCATCTCATCGATTTCATCACCTGCGCTTCTCAACAGGCCAGAAGAGTGGTTTCAATCTGCACCGGCGCGCTTATTCTGGCGCAAGCAGGATTACTCGATGGGCGGCGCGCTACAACCCATTGGGACAGCGTCGATCTATTGGCCCGGAACTATCCTGAAATCAAAGTTGAAAGCGATCCTATTTATGTTTGTGACGGCAAGTACTGGACGTCCGCCGGAGTTACAGCGGGAATTGATTTAAGCCTCGCCCTGATTGAAAAAGACTTGGGCGCGCAAACAGCACTGGCGATCGCGCGGCGACTGGTCGTCTATATGATGCGCCCGGGAGGTCAGTCACAATTTTCCGCTCAGCTGAAATTCCAGCGCCCCAAACAAAATCGCCTGTCATCACTGATCGAATGGATTGAGCTCAACCCGGCGCAAGATCTGGGCATCACCGCACTGGCGGCGCGCTGTGCCATGTCCGAGCGCCACTTTGCTCGCTGCTTCGCTGAAGAAGTCGGCATTACCCCGGCCAGATTTGTTGAACAATCCCGGCTTGAACAGGCCCGTCGCCTGCTTGAGCAGACAGATGAAACCATCGAACGCATAGCTCATGATTGCGGCTTTGGCTCGACAGAGATTTTACGACGCACATTCCAGCGTCATCTTCATCTTGCCCCTTCTGATTATCGCCACCGTTTTGGCACGTCTTTAAGAAAAGGAATTTCAACATGACAACTCAAACCATCGGCCTGCTCCTCTTTGACCGGGCGGAAGAACTCGACTTTGTCGGCCCTTTCGAGGTTTTCACCATGTTCAGCGAAGTTGCCAGAAAACAAGGGCTTGATGTCAAAAATAATGTGGTGCTGATTTCCCAAACCGGAAAAGACATCACCGGCGCCAAAGGCATGCGTATTGGCATTGATTGTGCCATTGATAATGCGCCGAAACTCGATGTTCTGTGCATTCCCGGCGGTAATGGCACGCGCACTGAAATCCGCAATCAGAGGCTTCTCGACTGGGTGGCGCAGACAGCTGCGCAATGCTCCTGGGTCACAAGCGTCTGCACCGGCTCATTTATTCTGGCTGCAGCAGGTCTGACTGAAGGTAAAAACATCACCACCCATTGGGCGGCGACAGAAGAGTTCTTTGAACTCGGCCTTAAAGGCAACATGCACAAAAATGTACGCTATATTGACGATGGCAATCTGGTTACCTCGGCAGGCGTTTCCGCCGGTATCGATATGGCCCTGTGGCTCACCGGTCAGATGTATTCGATTGAACTGGCCCGGGCAACTCAGCGCGCCATGGAATATGATCCCGCCCCGCCTTACGCCGAATAATCAAAAATAGCGGTTGAGGCGCAGGGTTATGAGATCATCTTTGCGAAAACCCGCGGCCACATCATTGTCGGGTATAAACAGTGAAAACCGCGCCTCCAACTCTATTTTCCAACTGTCACCGATGCGCCGCTCAGCCTCCATCGAGACAAAACTCGCACCGGTTTCAACATCCACAATCATACCGATCAGCGAGGTTGTGTCCTGCTCATCGTTAAGCGCAAGGCGGGCGCCGGCGAAAATATCATTGTCGGCGAATGTGCCTGGAGCATCGCTACTGTCACGCCCGTCATATTGATATTCCAGCAGCAGGCCAAGATCGGCCTGACTTTCAAAAATCTGGTACTCGGTATATTCAAATCCGCCAACGGCCGCATAGAACCTTTTGCCGTGACCCTGGCGTGAAATCGCCTCGAACTTCCACAACCATGCGTCTTTGGTATATTGAACATCAAGACCGGCCTGATTGATAATATCATAACGCGGGATCAACACCGGCTGGCCACCGGCACCCGTCCCCAACAACAGGCGCGGCTCGCGGCTGGTGCCATAAAAATGCGACACCCCCACATCCCAGGCCCCTAAAGTCCTGGACCAGCGCGCGGCAAAATCGACCCGCGACTTACCCGCACCTGACTGAAAGCTGGGATTGTCATCGGCTATAGGTAAAGGCCCGCGAAAACGGTTGTCATCACCGGGAAATGTGCGTTCGCGAAAACCCGGCAGCACAAACAAACTGAGTGCGCCCCATTTACTATCAACATTGAAGTTGACCATCGGCTGGCCCAGTTTGTCCTCATTGTCACCATCAAGAACACTGTCGGACTGATTGACGATATCCACCAGCTTGCGCGATTCAGTAACCCCCCAGAAAACCTTACTGACCCCCACCAGCACATCCCAACCATTGCCTTGATGAAGAAAACTCAATTCACGAATATCGAAATGGCTGCGGTTGTTATCGTCTTTATCCAGCACCAGGTACGGTTTGAAAGTGAAACGGTCTTTGCCACCGTTCCAATTATAGATCAGTTCCGGCTCAATGATTAAGGCTGGCGAAAAAGTTGATTTTTTCTGATTGGCAAATCCCGGTTTAAAAGGAAAAGTCCTGAGCTCAGCCCCAACTACACCGGTCAGAGAAAAAGGGTCTTCAGGCTTGCCTGGCTCAAGGCTATCTGCATCTGACGCTTCATCATCATCATCCCATTCAACACTCAGATCATCTTCGGAATTGCTGGCCGTATCGGTGGCAGCAGGCTTTTCAATATCTTCAATCTCGCCCCATTCCTCATCCACAAACACATCGTCGTCATCCAGTTCAATGGCCGTTGTCACCTCAGGTTCTGCTGGGGGGTTTGCAGAACCTGAGGTGTCCGCGCGGGGTGGGCGCGGGGTGGTCGAAGATGTATCCTGACCATAGGCAGCCGAGACAAAGCCACCTGCCATCAGCCAAAACCCGGCCAAGCCAAACCAGAAAGATCGTGGCACCACTGATATCCTCTAACGCGCTCTTTTAAGCTTGGCAGGCGTAAAATCGCTCTCTACCAGACCGGACTTAAACTTGTAATTACTAAAGGTCAAAGTGGTGCTTTTGCCAGTTTGATGGTTTTTCATTTGCATTTTCAACGCCCGCCAATGCTTGTCCAGATACCGACGGTATTTATTGAGTTTCAGGGTTTTGAGCAGGGATTTTTTGCGGTCATAATAATCCACCCGCAAGATCCGGTATTCCTTCTGGTCAATCCAGACAACCTGCTTGGTATAGCCGGAGTTTTTGTAAGTTGGATAACGCTCGGTCTTAAAGCATGTCAGCTTGCCGCATTTTACATCCTTGATCCATTTGTAGGTATAGCGCTCAACCTCATTACTCAAAAGATCCTCATAAGCAAATTCGCTGCCGACAAACGGGCCCGATTTATTACTGGATGAAATTCTTTTCACCCGTTTGATAGCCGGTAAAAAAAGCCACTGATCATCGGGTTCCAGTATTTTTGTGTGCGACAGTAATGCCGTTCCCCTGATGTCACCGGGGCGGTCGAATACCGTCATGCTGCGATCACCAAGGCCGGGGGCATTGACTTCAAACGACAGGGTTCTGAGCTCACGGGTACTGGATTGACCCTGGCGGTTTTTCAAAACCATTTTCAAGGTCGCCGTACTATCGCCCCACCCCAGATCGCGGCGATCGACTTCCCTGGCAATTTCCAGTCCCTTTTGCTGGGCTGATTGAGCAAGAACCTGTGTGTTTGTCACCACCACCAATGTGCCGGCAAGAATAAGGAGACCAGATAATTTTTTCATAAGATGTATGTTCCGTTTTTCTAATTCAGGCCGACTGCGGTTGCGCGTCAGGGCTTTGTTTTGTGGTTTTCTTCTTCTTGCCATCGACCATCAACAGAATTGTCGGCAGCAATAAAAAGTCTGCAATCAGGGCCATGGTAATAGCAATTGCTGTCAGCATTCCCATATCGCCGTTGATTTTGAAGGTGGAGAAGGACAAGACAGAAAAGCCGACAATCAAAATAGCCGAAGTCACCCACAATGCCTGTCCAACCGTGGAAAAAGCGTAGCGAATGGCCCCTTCGGCATCAAGGCCTCTGGTGCGGCGTGCGCGCATGTATTTACTGAGGAAATGCACGGTTGCATCAACCACAATGCCAAGACTTGTGGCCGTGGTAACGGCAGATGCCAGCCCCACCTGGCCGACAAAAATCGACCAGATACCATAGGCCATGGCGGCGGGAACAAGGTTTGGTATCAGGCTGACCAGCCCGTGCTTGAAGCTTTTCAAAGCCAGCATCAAGGTCGCGCTGATCAAAAGAAAGGCAATCAGGGTGCCGCCCAGCATACCTTCAATATTTCGCTTGGAAATATTGGCAAACATCACGAAGGTGCTTGCGGGCTCTGTTTTGGCCACACTGGGAAAGTTTTTGTTAAGCCAGGCTTGCGCGTCCTCTGCGAAATTGCGCAATTCAACCGTCGTAATATCTTTCAAGGTAACAATAAGACGCATCGATGATTTATCCACGTTAATCTGATTGTTGAGATCAAGCCCATAGGGCAGAGACATTTCAAACAAAAGCAGGTACTGCGCCGCAAGGTTGCGGCTGTCCGGCAGCTTGTAAAAACTCGGATCATCACCATTCATGTTTTTATTCAGACGTTTGAAAACATCCGTCAGGCTCGCCACGTGGGTTACCGCATTTTGCGCCCGCAACCATTGTGTGAATCTGTCAACCCGGCTGAGAAACTCAGGATCGGAAATACCGCCATTTTCCTCTGCCTGCAGGGACCAGTTGATCTGGTACATGCCGGGCAGGTTTTTATTGGCAAATTCCGTATCACTTCTAAACGTCAGGCTTTCGTCAAAATAGCGCACGAACTGGTCATTCAGTTCTATTCTCGGGATCATGACAATCAGGCCAAGAACGATCGCCGTCATAGTGAAAAAGACGGGCCTGCGACGGGCAATGACAAAATCGGCAAGCCGGTCCATAGCACTTGTTTTGCTCTGCGCTTTCTGCTTAACCCGCACCGGCAACACTGCCATTATTGCCGGCAATAACGTAATGGAATAAAGCCAGGCAGCGCCAACACCCATGGCCGTAATATTACCAAAATCCCTGAACGGCGGTGCATCGGAAAAATTAAGGCTCATGAAGCCGATAATGGTGGTGAGACTGGTGAGAAAAATCGGCCCGAAATTAACCCGCAGGCTTTCAACAAGAGCATTTTGTTTACTCTCACCCTGCTGCATCTGCTTGAACATTGTAATGAGGATGTGAATCGAATCCGCTATCGCCAGGGTAAGGATAATAGTCGGTGCCGTTAATGATACCGGCGTCAGCTTCATCCCCAGCCATCCGGCAATTCCCATGGCGGTAACCGCTGAAAATGCAATAACAATCAAGGTGGAAAACGTGCCGCTGAAAGACCGCAGCAACGCAATCATAACCAACAGCAAAATCCCGTACATCAGGGGCACCAGAGTTGCGGCATCGCGTTCGCCCGAGGTAGCAAAGGCATTGTCCAGCGGTGTCGTTCCCGTCAAAGCCACCCGGGCATCGGGATTTTCTGCCAGGAAGGCATCGGCAAGTTTTCTCGCAGCACTCATGATTTGAGCATTCTGGGTATTATCTTCGCCCAACAGCGTCAAAGTAACATTGACACTGAGCGTTGATGAATCCGGTGTGATAATTCGATTGAGCAGCAATGGTTCATCCAGAACCACAGCTTTTACAGCGGCTATTTCCTGCTCACTGAGGTTGGGGTCTTCAATCAGGTCCCTGACGGTGAGATCGTCACCATTGGCAAAACTGTATTGAAAGTTGGTCAGACTGTCCACGCGCGTCGCAAAGGGTATTTTCCAGGCCTCCTGCGTCAACTTGTGTACACTGGCAAGAAATTTAGCTTCAAAAACGGTGCCCTTTGCCGGCTTGATAATGAAGATGATATTGTCGTCCTGGGTGTAGACTTTCTGCAATTTTTCAAACGCCTGCAATTGCGGATTTTCTTCAGAGAACCAGACGCGGTAATCCGTCGACATGGTCAAAAACCGCGCACCACTTGCTGCTGCTCCAACCAGGACAATTGACAGCACAATCACCAGCCAGCGCCACCGGATAATTTTTTGTGCAAAATCAACAACAAATGATTCGTAACGATCGGCCATACTTTGTCCTTTTAATCGAAGGCAACACCAGATAATAATAAGGAAAGATTGCAAAACTAAACTACACGGTGTAGTAATATTTGAACTATACGGTTTAGTCAAGTCCGATACAGTGAAATTTTTCAGGTGACTAATTTGGAACCCAAACAAGAAGCATCAACGCTTCCAAAAAGTGCCAAAGCCTTGCAAATTATCGAGGCGGCCAGCAAACTGTTCCTGAGCAACGGCTTTGGGTCGGTCTCCATGGATGCGATCGCCAAACACGCCAACGTGTCAAAACCCACCCTTTACAGCCATTTTCAGGACAAGGAGACACTGTTTTCAGAAATCATGAATGCCATGTGTCAGGATGCAGGCGCAAGCCAGATGGTGGAGACATTCGAACAGGAAAACAGCTCACCTGAAAACATTCTCAAGGCGATTGGCAGAACAAAACTTGATCTCGTCCTTAACTGGCAGGGCCTGTCACTGGCCCGCATTGTTTTTGCTGAAACAACACGCTTTCCCAGCCTGGGTGAAACATTTTGGGAAACAGGGCCTAAACAATATTATGATGCTTTAGAGGCTTATCTGACAAAGCTGGATGCCGAGGGAATTTTAAAGGTGTCCAATCCCGCCAAGGCCGCAATGAATTTTGACGGCATGTTAATGTGGACCTTCATTTTCCCACTGCTCGCCGGCGTCATTGCCATGCCAACGGAGCGCGAAATCCATGATCATGTAGATGGCATCGTCGCCGACTTCCTGCGCATTCATGCTCCGTGAATAGTATCGAAACGCTTTAATCCCTGGACACGTCAACGCCATATTCGGCTGAGGCCTGCACAATCCAGTGCCAGAAGCTGTCGGCAAAACCGGCAAATACGACGAGGTCAAAAGTGGGACTATCATCGATTTTGTGCATCAATACCCCTACTCCGGCCATGGTCGTTTGCGCACAAAATCCTGCACTGGCAACACTTGCGTGAAGATCAAGGCGGCATTCTTTGGCCAGCACATCCAAAACCCTTGCACCGCTTATACGAATAACGGCGCGAGAATGGCTTTGTTCAGAGACATAGCCGTTTTTGCCAATCTGTTTTTCCAGCAGGCGTTGAAAAGCCCCATCAGCACCTGAACCGGCAAACAACATCCACTGGCCCGGTGACAGGGGCAGCGCCGTATAGTCCTTATGCCCGGTGGCAACACACGGCTCAGCGGAAATCCCCAGTTTTTTGGCAACAGCCGCTGTCTTGCCTTTTTTTGCAAAGACCTGGGCAATGGCCAGTCCGCAACGGTCCTGCAACAAAACACCGGCATTAGAAGTCCCTTTGCCCGCAACAAGACCAAGGTGCAACAAGGGTGTCACGATATCAAAATCAGCCATGCAACCGTTCTCCTTTTGGATCAAAGAAAACCGGATCGCAGATTTCCACTTCCACCGCTTCATCCTTTAACGGATAGACTGCAAATATCCGATCCCCATGCCGGTTGGGGCCATCCTTGAGATAGGCCAACCCGATCCACGATCCGATTGCCGGACTGTCACCAACAGATGTCACCCACCCCAGACTGGTTTCATGGGTGGCGTTATTTTTATCATCGACCAGATGAGCGCCACCGCGCAGGCGGTTTTTAGTATCAACCGGTTTTAGCCCCACCAACCGTGGACGCATCTCATCCGCCATGCCTTCGCGCTGGCTCAGCGGCAATCCGATATAAGGTTTCTTGCTCGACATCATACGCCCCAGCCCCATATCCTGAGCTGTTGTGCGACCATCAAGTTCATTACCAGCCACATGGCCTTTTTCTATGCGTAAAACACCCAGTGCTTCAGTGCCATAGGGGATCAGGTCAAATTCTTTTCCTGCCGCATATATGCTCTCCCACATGGCTTCACCATAGCCCCAGGGAACATTGACCTCAAAGGCCAGTTCGCCGGAAAAACTGATGCGGTAAATACGTGCGGTTGCGCCGTTCCAGGTAAACTCCTTCACCCCCATAAACGGCAGCGCCTCGTTGGAGATATCAATGGCGCCATCAAAAGCCACAGTCAGGACATCACGCGCGCGCGGTCCGGCAACAGCTACCCCGCACCATTGTTCGGTGGCGGAGCAAAAGGCCACATCCAGTTCCGGCCACACCACCTGCGCACAATAATCCATATGTGACAAAACCCCGGCGGCATTCGCCGTTGTAGTGGTCATAAAATAATGATCTTCAGCCAGCCGCGATGTGGTGCCATCGTCAAACACATGGCCATCTTCGCGCAACATCAAACCGTAGCGTGCCTTGCCCACCGGCAGCTTGGCAAAGCCGTTGATATATAGCCGGTTGAGGAATTCAGCCGCATCCGGCCCGAATACTTCAATCTTGCCAAGTGTCGACACATCACACATGCCAGCAGTCTTGCGCACCATGTCCGCTTCACGCCATATGGCCTCAGTCATGGTCTCTTTGTCATTGACCGGATAATAGCGCGGGCGCAACCATTGCCCGACTTCGACAAACACCGCACCCAGCCTCTCGTGCGCCCGGTGCATCGCCGTTAATCGCGTCGGTTGAAAATGCACGCCGCGTTCATGACCGGCAAAGGCACCAATGGCTACCGGCGAATAAGGCGGACGATAGCGCGTGGTGCCAACGGTTGGAATATCCTCACCGCGCGCCTGTGCCAGCAATGCCAGGCCGTTGACATTGGAGGTTTTGCCCTGGTCTGTCGCCATGCCTAACGTGGTATAGCGCTTGGAATGTTCTATCGACACCATGCCTTCGCGGTGCGCCAGTTCTATGTCAGCTGCCGTCACATCATTTTGAAAATCGACAAAAGCCTTGCCCTTGCCGGGACTGCGCCACACCGCGACAATTGAATTTTGCGATTGCGGCTGAGCCTGTGGTGCGGGCAAGGTTTTTGCAACCTTAACCCCCGCCTCCTTTGCCGCAGCCAATCCGGCCTCATGTCCTTCACGCAAACAACCGGCGAGATCATAAGTCCCCTTGCACGCTCCAGCCGAGCGTTCTGGCCGCAGTGGTGCATCAGGGATAAATCCAAGTATCTGTTCATCCCATACCGGCCTGACGCCGGATTGAGAGACCAGATGCACATTGGGCGAGTATCCACCTGATACGGCAATGCAGTCACAGGCGATTTTTTCAATCAGACTACCGTCTGAGCGCTGCAACAACAAGTTCGAGACGCCAAGATAGCCCTGCGCTTCATAGGGCAGGCAGTCCGTTTCAACGCGAATACCCAGTGCCCGTGCTTTTATAACCAGTTCACCGGGTTTTACACGAGCATCAGCTATCACCGGCACCTCAATACCTGCGGCGTGTAATTGAAACGCGGTTAAATAGGCATCATCATTATTCGTAACAATGGCCACTTTTTTGCCCGGCGCCACCCCGAACCGGTCAACGTAAGCGCGCACGGCAGAAGACAGCATAACGCCGGGCTTGTCATTATTATCAAAAACAATGGGGCGCTCATGCGCACCCGCCGCAATCACAATTTCTCTGGCGCGTATAGTCCACAAGCGCTGGCGCGGCCTATCAACATAAGGCGGGGCCACATGGTCATTGACCCGCTCCAGCGCCCCCATCACATTGCCATCATAATAACCGAACAAAACTGTCCGGCTCATCACCTTAACATTTTCAAGAACGCCGAGCTCCGCTTTGGTTGCTTCAATCCACTGGGCGGCGGGCATATCGTCAATGCGATCATTTTCCAGATTCAACGCCCCGCCCAGCCACGGGTTTTCTTCAACCAGTATCACCCGGGCACCTACACGCCCGGCACTCAAGGCAGCTGCAAGTCCCGCTGGCCCAGCCCCCACAACCAACACATCGCAAAAGCCATGAGAATGGTCGTAATGATCGGGATCGCTCTCCACCGCAGCGCGGCGAAGACCGGCAGAGCGGCGGATAATTTTTTCGTAAAAACTTTCCCAGAATGACGATGGCCACATGAAGGTCTTGTAGTAAAACCCGGCAACCAGAAAGCGGTCAAAAAGCTGATTGACCGACATGAAATCAAAGCTGAGCGAGGGAAAGCGGTTCTGGCTGGTGGCCGTCAAACCGTCAAACAGCTCAATCATTGTCGCGCGTGTATTAGGCTCACGTCGCGCGCCCTGGCGCAATTCAACAAGCGCGTTAGGTTCTTCCGAACCTGCAGTCAACACCCCGCGCGGACGGTGGTATTTGAAACTTCGGCCCATCAATCTCACCCCGTTGGCGAGTAAAGCCGAGGCAAGAGTATCACCTTCAAAACCCTGATAGGTTTTATTATCAAAGGTGAATGTCAAAGGATTGGCCCGATTGATGTGGCCGCCTTTGGTTAATCTGTTAGATTGTGTACTCATGCGGATTTACCCTTACGCGGGTGGGCGAGCTTGTCGGCCAGTGTGCCGGTCACATGAATTTCGTGGGTCAGGGTATTGCGAACCACCTTCACCCACTGGCGACAACCACCCACATGGTGCCACCATTCCGTATGCCAGCCCCGGGGGTTTTCGCGCACATAGGCATAACGGAAAAAAGCTTCTTCTGAAGCCTTGAATTCTGGCCGTGATACCGTTGCATCGCCCTGATATTGAAATTCACTTTCATCACGGACACCACACCATGGGCAATCTATTCTATGCATTACTCATGCCCTCCTATTGTATCCACGGGTTTGGGCCAACGCCCTTTTCATCAATCATGCGACCCTTTTTGAAACGATCAATAGTGAACCCGGCATTAAGCGCATGAGGTTCATCCCTGGCAATCGTATGGGCAAAGCACCAGCCCGAGGCAGGCGTTGCCTTAAAGCCGCCGTAACACCAGCCGCCATTGAGATAAAGCCCGTCAATTTCAGTCTTGCAGATGAATGGGGAGCCATCAAAACTCATGTCCATAATCCCGCCCCACTGGCGCAACATTCGAATGCGGCCAATACACGGCATAATCGCCATGCCCCCGGCCATTACATGTCCCATCATTGGCAGGTTGCCGCGCTGGGCATAGGAATTATACCCATCAAGGTCGCCACCAAACACCAGCCCGCCCTTGTCTGATTGCGACACATAAAAATGCCCGGCACCAAAGGTTACCACCGTATCCAGCAAGGGTTTGATGCCTTCGCTGACAAAGGCCTGCAACACATGGCTTTCAACCGGCAACTCAATGCCTGCCATAGCGGCAATGTGCGAAGTATGACCGGCCACCGCCATGCCTATTTTCCTGGCGCCGATAAAGCCGCGATTGGTATCAATACCCACAGCGCGTCCGCCTTCAATGCGAATGTTGGTGACTTCGCAATTCTGGATTATGTCAACGCCGCGACTGTCAGCACCACGGGCATAGCCCCACGGCACCGCATCATGGCGAACGGTGCCGCCGCGCGGCTGGCACAGGCCACCTTCAATGGGAAAACGCGCATTATCAAAATCGAGTATGGGTACGCGTTCTTTCAGTTCTTCGGGACTTAGTAATTCAGCATCAATACCGGCAAGGCGCATGGCATTGCCGCGCCGGGCAAAGGCATCGCGCTGGGCATCGGAATGATAAAGATTGATGATACCGCGCTGGCTGACCATGGCATTGAAGTTAAACTCGCGCTCAAGGCCTTCCCACAGCTGCATCGATTTTTCATAAAAATGCGTGTTGGGACTAAGCATGTAGTTGGAGCGAATGATGGTGGTATTACGGCCCACATTGCCGCCGCCGATATACCCCTTCTCAACCACGGCAATGTTTTTTAAGCCATGTTCTTTGGCCAGATAATAAGCTGTGGCCAGCCCGTGCCCACCACCGCCAATAATAATAATATCATATTCAGAACGCGGCTCAGGGTCACGCCACATGCGGCCCCAGCCCTTATGCCCTTTGAGGCCCTGCCAAAATAATGAAAGTGCTGAGTAATGCACGCAAGTTTCCCCTTAAATTCCTGAAATCAAGATATGCACGGCTAAATCTGTTTAGAAAATAATACTCTGGACAAAAGACATCACAAATCGGACAATAATATATCGTTTTAAACAAAACCACCTCCCTCCCCCTTGTGGGGAGGGATTGAGGGTGGGGGTTAAAGAATTCATGTATGCACCAAGCGCATTCACAATCCTGCTGTCGATAAAAAACTCGCGCATTGATAGCGCAACCCCCACCCCAACCCCTCCCCACAAGGGGGAGGGGCTTTAAGGGCTATATTTGAGAGATTTGGCATTGCCTGAAAACACCCCGCGTCATTTCGCCTTTGTGCTCATCCCGCGCTTTACCATGCTGTCGCTGTCATGCGCACTCGACGGGTTGCGCTCGGCCAATGTGGATTGTCAGCCCGGCAGCTATAGCTGGCAACTTGTCAGCGCCGAGCCGGGCCCGGTGATTTCCTCCAGCGAGGTGCCTCTGGCCGTCACCTCACTGGGTAGCGCCAAAAATCCCGATGTGGTGGTCATCTGTGGTGGTGAGCGTTCGCATGATTATTCCAACGTCACCTTAACCCGCTGGCTACATGGTCAAACCAAGCGCAACATTCCCCTGGGCTCTCTTTCCGATGGCGCATTTGTCGCAGCGCAAGCCGGTCTTTTTAGGGACCACCGCTCAACCATTCACTGGAAATGCCTTGATGCCTACCGTGAGCGTTTTCCCGATCTGGACATTCACTCCTCACTTATGGAAATTGACCGCCAGCGGTTTTCCTGTGCCGGTGGCACACCGTGCCTGGATTTGATGTTGCATTTCATCCTGCAGGATCTGGGCAGCGAGGCGGTAGCCAAAATTGCCAACAATTATTTTCACGACACTATTCGCGAAGGCGGGCAAACCCAGCACCTGGCCTCAGCCTTTCGCTTTGCCGGGCACAGCCAGCCGCTCACCCAGGCTTTATTATTAATGGAGGAAAATCTGGAACACCCGATGCAGATCATCGAAATTGCGCACCGGCTGAAAATTTCCCATCGCCAGCTCGACCGCCTGTTTCGGAAATTCCTGCAAACCTCACCAGCTCAATATTTCAGGTCTCTGCGTCTGGCCCGCGCTGCCGGCCTGCTCAGCCAGACCGGGCTGAACATTTCAGAAATCGCCTTTGGCTGCGGCTTTCAGTCCTCATCCCACCTTGGCAGATACTTTAAAGATCAATATGGTGTAACACCCAGCACCTATCGTAAGTCATTGACGCTTGTGCGCGGAATTTAAAACGCCCCTCATTCAAGGAACACCAAAATGTATATTGCCATGAACCGTTTCAAAGTTAAGCCCGGCTCGGAACAGGCCTTTGAGGAGATCTGGCAAAACCGGGATTCAAATCTCAAGAGTGTTCCAGGATTTGTTGAGTTTCATATGCTCAAAGGGCCAAAACAGGAAGCCTACACGCTTTATTCTTCCCATACGGTGTGGGCATCATACAGTGACTTTGAAGCCTGGACAAAATCGCAGGCCTTCCGCGATTCTCACAAGCACGCAGGAAAAAACAAAGTGCATTACGATGGCCACCCGCAATTCGAAGGTTTTGAAGTTATTCACTCATTGACCCTGAATTAGCGCAATCTGCTTAGAGCACTTCTCGATCCTATTGGTTAACCAATTCTTAAAGCATCTCTTCCAGCTGGTTGAATTTAACCTATGGTGGGTCTTATCAAATTAGCTCAGGTAGGGAGCAGGACAGGCGCGGTGAGCAGTGGGGGAACCCACGCGCTTGCCCGCCTTTTCTGATGCAACTTTTTTCGGTAGGACATTATGAGGTCTATTTCTTCGCTGATAATCTATGCCGCAAGTCTGGCACCCATCGCTGCCATCTCACTTTTCATCAACGACACAGCCGCTGCCCAGATTATCAACAGCCTTGAATCTGTCACTCATCTTCTGGAAACACTAAACAGAGCATTATTTTAAAATACTCTGGAATTTACCCGCAAATCGAATAGTCTCTTGAAAATCATTAAAGAGGACATTCATCCCCCATGGTCAACACTACAAAAGCGCGCGGGTTTCATTTTTCAGAAGCCTTGACAGCGCAAGGCTGGCGGCAAAACGTCAGTGCAACACTTGATGACAACGGTTTTTTCACCACGCTTGACAGCGACGACAACCCCCATAACCTGCCTCGCATCGACGGTTACGCTGTCCCCGGCGGCACCAATCTTCACTCCCATGTCTTCCAGCGCGCCATGGCCGGTCTGGGCGAGGTGCGGGGAAACCCCACCGACAGTTTCTGGAGCTGGCGCGAGGTCATGTACAAGTTCGTTGCCATCATCGACCCCGATGACCTGAAGGCCATTGCCGCGAGGCTCTATATGGATTTTCTCAAAGGCGGCTTTACCAGTGTCGGTGAATTTCACTATCTCCACCACAGCCCCGACGGCACACCTTATGATGACCCGGCGCAAATGTCCGTGGCTATTATTGAGGCCGCGCAAAATTCAGGCATAGCCCTCACCCACCTGCCGGTATTTTATGCCCATTCAGGTTTTGGCGGCACCGCCCCCAACCAGGGTCAAAGACGTTTCGTACATTCTTTGGACGACTATGCAAAATTACTGCACAGCCTCAATGATCACTGTCGCTCTCCACTCAACAAAATCGGCATAGCCCCGCATTCCCTGCGTGCAGTAACTTCGGATGAATTATCAAAGCTTGAAGGACTTCGCCGGGAATTGGTTGCCGGTGGCCCCATGCACATTCACATCGCCGAACAGACAAAAGAGGTTGATGATTGTGTCGCCCATTGCGGTTCGCGCCCGGTGGAATGGCTGTTGAACAATGCCGATGTTGACGCAAGCTGGTGTCTCATTCACGCCACCCACATGACTGCCGACGAAATCCGCAACATGGCCAAAACAGGTGCCATAGCCGGTCTGTGCCCGATGACCGAAGCCAACCTTGGCGATGGCATTTTTCCCGCCGAAGAGTTTCAGGCCGCCGGTGGCCGCTTTGGTGTCGGCACAGATTCCAACATTCGCACCAATGTTGCAGAAGAACTGCAAATGCTGGAATACTCCCAACGCCTGTCAAAACGACGCCGCAACATACTGGCAGATCAAAACAACCCCAACGTTGGCGACAGCCTTTATCAGCAGGCATCCAGCGGCGGCGCTTTGGCTTTGGCCCAGCACTCCGGTGTCCTGGACATTAACAAACGCGCTGATTTTATGGTGCTTGATTCTCAATTGGACGGCATTCAACGACAAGCCGATGCCCGTTACATGGACTACTGGCTATTCGGTGCGATAGACCGCACCCCGAAAGACGTTTATGTGGCCGGGCAACAGGTAGTTATTGACGGACGTCACAAGCAAGAAGAAGCCATAGATCGCGATTATCGCCGGGTGATGCAAAAACTGCTGGCGCAAATTTAGAGGTTTTTTGCAAACTCACTGGCTGCGTTTTTGATAAGTGCCCTGTCGCGCCCGCCAATCAACAGGTATTCATACCCATCCTTGGCCCAGGACGCAGCCTGCATTCCGCGCATCTCGCTCACAACAACTTTACTGTTTTCCAGCTTCTCGGATCGAATGATGCACAATGCAATCGGCTCGCCCAGTTTTGTCAAAAATGTCAGCTGCATCAACGGCCTGCCTTCAAATCCGAGAATTTGAGCCCGCTTGTAGTCAAGTTGCTTTTGCTGAACCAGGCTCGGCAGGTCAATCTTCTTGCCGATTGCCTGGGAAACACGATCAAGTTCAATGCCGGCAACATCAGGTTTTTGATCAATACCTTCCAGGGTAGCATGAATATAAAGTGCCTGATATGTAGCGACAAACTCCCGCCAGTTCTCATCTTTTGTCTGCCCGGCAAAATACCCGGCACCGAGGCCCGCCAAAAGGAAAACAAACGAGAATACGGCAATCAGTTTCAGGCATCTGGCAACCGGTATTGAAGTCTCGTAGCGATCCGCATCGGGTAAATCCGGCATGCTCGGTGCGACATTGAGCAACTGGTCAAAGGCTGCATCAATCTTCGGTTTATTCAGGGACAAAATGTCGATTCGGGCCTGAACATCTGAATCGTTTTTTAATGCCTGTCGAATTTCCTCAGCACGAGTGTGTTCAAATTCACCATCCAGGAAGGCCGTAAGCTCCTCATCACTGAATTCCTGACTGTTGTTCATCCCAGTTTACTTTCGCTACCATTGATTTTCCCGGCAAGTCTGGCTCGCGCCGCCGCCAGGCGGCTCATCACCGTACCCACTGGAATTTCAAGAATTTCAGCGGCCTGTCTGTAGCTATACCCTTCAGCATAAACCAACAATACCGTCGCACGCTGGGCTTCGGGTAAAGCGCCTACCTGCAATAACACTTCTTTGATCAATAAATTCGATTCCGGTCCCGGTTTTATTTCAGGAATCTGATTTTCTTCAAGAGTTGTCATACCTCCCCCCCGACGCACAGCCGCGGCACGAAGCTCATTCAGCCAGATACGCTGGGCCATACGGAACACCCAGCTTTTGAGATTTGTTCCCGGTATATAAAGATGGGCTTTTTCCAGCGCCCGCAAACAGGTGGATTGTGCCAAATCATCGGCAGACTGGGCACTGCCTGTTAATACCAGACAAAATCGCCATAATCGGGGAAATATGGGCTGGAGCCCGTTTCTGACTTCTTCAAATGAACTTTTTTTTCCAAACATTCGAATAAATCTGCCCATGGCGTGTTTTACAGGTGCCGTGATTATACGCGGTTAACTTTCATTTGGGAGAAAAATAAATGAAGACGATTGCAACGGCAGTATTTGCCGCAATTTTCAGCCTGTCCGGCGCAACATTCGCTCTGGCTCAAGGCGCACCGTCAAAAGCCGGGGCCAAACAGTATTTCGTCAACCTCAAAGACGGCGACACCGTTTCCAGCCCTCTCACCGTTGTTTTCGGCCTGTCAGGCATGGGCGTGGCTCCTGCCGGAATTGACAAAGCCAATACCGGCCACCACCATATCCTCATCAATCGCCCCCCTTTGGGCCAGGGTGAAGGAGGCGCTGATGAATTCAAGGATTCCATCCCCGCTGACGAAAAACACGTACATTTTGGCGGGGGTCAAACAGAAAAAACTCTTGAACTGGCACCGGGTAAATACACCTTACAGCTGGTTCTGGGAGACAAAGACCACATCCCCCACAATCCGCCGGTAGCTTCAGAAGTGATTACCATTACGGTAAAATAACACCAGATCACAACTAGAGCGTTTCAGGTTTAGATTGAAACACCAGGGCAGCAAGCGCTGCCCGGCGCTACTGTGCCGCGCCCGTGCAGGCTCGGTGCGCAGCACCGAAATAGCCGCGAACGAAAAAACCTGGAGTGATTCCGTCAAAGACGGACACGCTCCAGACAGATAAAAAGCAGTCCTTCGGGGCTGCTTTTTTGTTTGGAACCCCACTGCACGCGCCCTGCACATCTTCATCGGCATTGTAAGTATTCTGTATAATTCAACTTTCCTGGCGGCCCTTGTTGCAAATCATTATTAAATGCAATAAAGTTGAGAATAATTCTTAAAAGCATTTTAAACTATTCGCCTCAGGAGTCTCTTTTGAAAAATAAGATTGGAACGCCTCTCGATCGGCGGAATCTCCTGTCCAGAGGCCTTGTTCTGGCTGGCGGCAGTGCCCTGGGCGGGCTTGGCGTTGCAGAAGCCAGTGCGGCCAGCGATGGTCAAAAAACAGATATAGATCCAAAATCCCACCGTATGAGCGATAATATGGCGATGGGAACCATTGGTGATGTTGGCACCGATATCAATGGATTTGATGCCACCGAAATGCTCACCGACTGGGACACCGGAATTGTCTCACAGGACAATGACGGCCGCACGGTTCGAACCTACACCATCGAAGCCATCGACAAAGATATCGAAATCGCCCCCGGCGTTATCTTCCCGGCCTGGACCTTCAATGGCCGCGTTCCCGGCCCCGCCCTGCGTGCAACAGAGGGCGATCGCCTGCGTATTATCTTTCGCAACCTTGGCTCCCATCCCCACTCCCTGCATTTTCACGGCATTCATTCAGCCCGAATGGATGGCATCCCCGGAACGCCGGGCATGATTGATCCCGGCGAGGAATTTATTTACGAGTTCGATGCCCAGCCCTTTGGCTGCCATCTCTATCATTGCCACGCATTACCACTGACGCGTCACATGCACAAAGGCATGTATGGCGCTTTCATCGTCGATCCCGATCCTGAAAAGCATGCCGAATTTGCCGATGTGGCAAGATCACGTCTGCTGGGTTCACCGGAAAATGAAAACTGGCAGGAACTGGTTATGGTGATGAACGCCTTTGACACCAATTTTGATGGTGAAAACGAGTTTTATGCCGTCAACACCATCTCCAACCACTATCTCAACCATCCAATCCGGGTTGAAAAATCCCGCCCCATCCGCATCTACCTAATCAATGTGACAGAGTTTGACCCCATCAACTCATTTCACCTGCATGCAAATTTTTACGACTATTATGACCACGGCACCACGCTCACCCCCACCTTGCGCAATGTCGATACCATCATGCAATGTCAGGCCCAGCGCGGCATACTGGAAATGTCATTTGCCGATCATGAGCCCGGAAAATACATGTTTCATGCCCATCAGGCCGAATTTACCGAACTGGGCTGGATGTCTTTGCTCGACGTGGTGGAGGATGAAACATGAGCACATCAGATCAACAGCCCGAGACCCATCGCAGCGTCAGTTGGCTTATCGTTTACATAACAACGCCGTTGCTCCTCCTTTTGATGGCTGGGGCGTGGTTGATTAGCAGCGATCCTCTGGCGCTGTTTGACAGCGATGTGCCACCGGTTGAAAACCTGACTATTGAGCGCGTTTTCCTTGATGATAGCGGAATTAACATCAAAGTCCGCGCTGGTGGCGATGAACCCATGACCATCGCCCAGGTTCAGGTCGACAGCGCTTATTGGACGTTTACGCAAACGCCTGCCGG
The DNA here is from genome assembly GCA_024278055.1 of Alphaproteobacteria bacterium. Taxonomy (GTDB): domain Bacteria; phylum Pseudomonadota; class Alphaproteobacteria; order Rhizobiales; family JAJFHR01; genus JAJFHR01. The sequence goes on from JAJRTY010000167.1 coordinate 93,910, forward strand.
GCCTTTAACGCGGGTATCTTCCGCCTGGCTCAAAATTCCCTACCCCTGGGTTCAGGGTGAAGCACATCTGATACGGCTGGTTACCAACACCGGCGCAACCTTTGAACATCAAATCGAAATTGCCGTCGCCACTCCAAAAAATCAGACCGGCAGCCTGGGCATTCAGGCTCTGGTCGGCGGCTTCGTTGGAATTTTACCCGTTGCCATCGGCCTGATGTTTTACCCGCTGATGCGCTCGATGCAACGCGATGGCATGCGGTTTTTCCTCGCCCTCACCATCGGTATGCTGGCGTTTTTACTGATTGATACGCTGGAGGCAGCGCTTGAGTTCGGTCGCACAGCCGCACCAGCCTTTCAGGGAACAGCCCTGGTGCTTCTGGTCGCCGCCATGACCTGTCTGGGCCTGATTGCCATCGGGCGACGACAGGGCGCACCCACAGGCCTGGCACTGGCCACCTATGTAGCGCTTGGCATCGGCTTGCACAATTTTGGCGAAGGCCTCGCAATCGGCACCGCACTGGCCGCAGGCTCTGCCGGTCTTGGTGCCTTTCTGGTGATCGGTTTCACCGTCCATAACCTCACCGAAGGCATCGCCATTGCCGCCCCTCTGGTCAAGAAGAAACCATCTATGACGATGTTTGCCGGTCTTGCCCTTTTAGCGGGCGCACCGGCGATTCCCGGCATCTGGCTTGGCAGCTACGCCATTGAGCCTCAATGGGCCGCCCTGGCGCTGGCAATTGCCACCGGAGCAATCCTTCAGGTCCTGTTCGAAGTCGGCACCTATACGGTTCGCAATGATAAAAGTGGTCAGATAACCCTGGACCGTTACGCCATCGGCGGCCTGTTTTTTGGCATAGTGTTTATGTATCTCACTGCCATGGTGATCAAGATTTAACAGGCTCTTTAGGTCCTGAAGTCCTGAAGCCGGCCCGCTCCCCCTCCCAACCACCCCCAGGGTATCCTCATCGGGTGGTTGGGCGGGGGAGCGGGCCGGCTTCAGGACGTCAGGACCTAAAGAGCCTGTTAAATCTTGATCACCATGGCAGTGAGATACATAAACACTATGCCAAAAAACAGGCC